>CAYUAV010000096.1:0-9823 GCA_964442665.1 uncultured Bacteroidales bacterium | reverse complement strand
GCGGATTGCAGATATGAATCCTGACATATATGGCATTGTCTTTTGCCGGACCCGACAGGAGACAAAGGATGTAGCCGAAAAATTCATAAATGACGGTTACAATGCCGATGCGCTACACGGTGACCTTTCTCAGGCCCAGCGCGATCAGGTAATGGCCCGATTCCGGAACAGAAACCTTCAGATGCTTATTGCAACTGATGTTGCAGCTCGCGGTCTGGATGTAATAGACTTAACGCATGTAATTAACTATAACCTGCCTGATGAACTGGATGTATATATTCATCGCAGCGGGAGAACCGGCAGGGCTGGTAAAAGCGGTATATCCATTTCCATTGTTCACACCCGCGAGGCAGGTAAGATAAAGGACCTTGAGCGGATAACTAAAAAACCTTTTAAAAGAAAGAGTGTTCCCGGAGGAAGGGAGATTTGCAAAAAACAATTATTTAGCCTGGTAGATAAGGTGGAGAAGGTTGAATTAAACAATGGTCAAATTGAAGAATTTTTACCCGAGATCTATAAAAAACTCGAATGGCTTAACAGGGAAGAGCTCATTAAACACTTTGTCTCTGTTGAGTTTAACCGTTTTTTATCGTACTATAAAAATGCTCCCGACTTAAATATTACTACCGACAGACAGGAAGAAAGAAGCCAGGGAAGAAGGAAATCGAAAAAAGATTTCGCACGTTTTTTCATCAATGTAGGGACCAGGAATAACTTGAATGCATCAAGACTGATAGGGCTGGTTAACGAAAAGACACGAAACCGGAAAATCGAAGTCGGGAAGATTGATATCATGAAGAATTTTTCTTTTTTTGAAATTGAAAAACAACATGAATCGGATACTCTAAGGGCCTTTAACGGACATACTGAATTCGAAGGGGTAAAACTGAATGTCGAAATATCAAAACCTCCGTCATCAAAAAACAGGATTATTGAGGAATTCAGCAGAGGGAGAAGTTCTCATCATAAAGGGAGGAAGAAGAAAACATACCAACGAAGATAATTATGCTCTGATCAGTCATTTATGCTAAAGCAGCTATAGAAATTCGTTGACAACTAATAATATCTGTTCAAACCGATATTTTTATGCAGTCTTTTCAAAATAAATAAGGAATAAACCTTTTACTTCGTTTCATATATTCCTTATAAGAATCCCCAAAATACACCATACATTCCTTTTCATCGGCAATTGCCGTAAGATAGAGAAAAATAGTCGATAGCAATGCCACCACCAGCAGGGATAGTGTGATATGCTTTAAATAAATGCCCCAGGTCAGAAAAAGTAATGAAGTGTAAAGCGGGTGGCGTATATAATTGAAAATTCCCCTGTCCACCAGTTTTGAAGTTTGTTCAAATCGGTATAGTGTTTTATCATTGCGATCCCTGGCTGGCTTTCCCATTTTCCTCATCATGATCACCCCTGCTAAGATCATAAAGGCCGAAACTATCAGGAAAGTCCATGATAACAGTTGCCTGATACCGAACGGATCGGTAAACCAGAACTTGTAATTGCAGGAAAGAAGCCATATAATGCATTCCCAGCTGAGAAAACGGTAAAAACCATGACTTTTAAGATTGAAAAGGGTACGCCACGACAGTATAATAACGAAAATGCTCAGAACCCCGAAAATTATGAACTTTGCCATTTGTCTTCGATTTTAATACTTCATTATATTTACTATTGAGCCATCGGGTATTTACCGGATCAACTATGAGAAGCGTAAATTCTGGCCAGATCAATAGATAAAAGGTATCAATTTATAACTCCGTTGTATATAATCTGCATACTCCCTGTATTGATTCATCAGAAATAACTCTTCTTTTCGTATTCGGAAAAGTATACCTGTTAAAGTCAGCAGGAAAAAGATCCAGGTAATTCGGGATGAAAAGATAATATTCCCCGAAACAGACATCAGCAATACAGCCAGGTACATGGGGTGGCGTATATATTTATAGATGCCATGAACAACCAGATAGTTTTCCTTACCGGCTTCGACATGCATGGAAAAGTTAATCCTGATCGTAAGCATTGCAGTTATTCTTAAAATTACAGCGAAAGAAAGTAATAGAAATCCTGTCAAAACCATGTAAGTATGTAAGTTGTACTTCAGGAGGATATGTTCAACCGGAGCCAGATAAATGCTTAAATAAAAAGGTAAAAGAATGAACAAAAAGCCCTTGTCTTCACGTTTAAATTTCCAGTGTGAGAATTTAGCTTGAAGGAAGATTTCAGCAATACCATAAATGGCCAGAAACAGAAAATACAGCAAAATAACTAGATGTGTTCTTGTCATATGTGTAGCTCTTTGAAATATCTGTTAAAATTATAGTTTTTATTGTTAATATTTAATGTTGAACTGTCTGGTGAACTTACCTGTAACTGTCATTGTATAACCTCAATTTATAATTCTGTCAGGAAACTATATCCATGTTTTTTAAATCCCAGGTTCTCATAAAATTTATGGGCATCTTCCCGATGTATATTACTGGACAGGGCAAGTTTATAACACCTTTTTTCGCGGCAGAAATCCATGGCGTACTCCATCATTTTTCGTCCAATTCCTTTTGACCGGTATTTACTATCGACTACAACATCCTCAACAATACCGGAGGGTCTTCCCATATGAGCAAGATTATCCATTATTAAGAGTTCGAAGGTCCCTACAATACTGTTGTTGATAATACCAATGAACAGGAAATATTCCGGGTATAACTGAAATTTTCTGAAGATTCTGTTCGCCTCTTTGATGGAAAGTATCACTCCGTTGTCGATATCTTTCTGGGCATAAAGTTGTAATACCAAAGGAATATCATCAATAGTGGCTTTTCGTATTTCCAAAGGATCTGCCATCAGGATGCGAGTTTATCTGTTAAGAACTTAAATAACCCGGTACTGCTAAATTAAAAATAAATTGCTATCGGCCATGGTTATACTGTGTATGCTGATCATACATCCTGATATAAATATGTTTTTGTATCTGCAGACTAATATCGCAGATATACAAGGAGATATTAATGTATTATTTTTTCGGATTTAAAAATCAAATAATATCTTTGCCTTATTGAAATATATTTACAGAACATACAAGTCCTCCAATTTTTCTTCAAAACCACCTACGTTTTGAGAGGAGGAATATAGTCTTCATTTGCCACCTGTCCTGTCTCATATCTAATTCATTTTAATCACTTGATTTCTGTAAAAATAGTCTATGGAACAATGTAATAAAATTGCTGTTATCGGTGGAACCGGTAAAGCAGGTAAGTATCTGGTAAACGAATTAATTAATCAGGGTTTTAAAATAAAAGTTTTATTGCGTAATCCTGACAAATTTGAGAGTACGAATCATTTGGTCGAAAAAGTACAAGGTGATGTGAGAAACTATGATTCAGTGTATAATCTGATCAAAGACTGCCATTCGGTAATCAGTACACTCGGACAGCCTAAAGGAGAAAAACCGGTATTCAGTCAGGCTACTATCCATATTATTAAAGCTATGAACAACCTTAATGTGAAGCGGTATATTATGATTACGGGTCTGACACTAAACACTCCTTCGGATAAGAAAAGTATCAGAATAAAATTATTATCTAAAATTATGAAACTAAGCTTTCCCGAAATCATTGCTGACAAGCAAAATGAATACTCGATACTGTCTGAGAGTGATTTGGACTGGACGGTTGTTCGCTTACCTATAATTAAACAAACTCAAATAAGCAGTGAAGTTAAGATCAGTTTGCAGGATTGTCCGGGTAAAAAAATCAGTTCGGCTAATTTGGTCAGGTTCCTGATCAGCGAGTTGGAAGATAAGAAATATATAAGGAAAGCACCTTTTATTGCAAATTAAGTATTAAACGGCAAGAAATGCCGGCCCGTCGTGCTTTACTGAATTAGAATGGTTTGCCACAATGAGAAGACCGGAATATTCATCCAGGTACCTGTCAGACTGTTGGTATCTTTTTTAATTTTTTGATCGTCAAATTATCAATGCATTCCGGCATACTTATATTGACTGTTGGTATGAATTATTTGATATTTTTCATCAAATCTGGAATTTTATTAGCGAGTGGGAGTTTAAAATCAGGATCTAAAACAATTTCTTTTATTGGATCTTTAAAATCTTTTCTCATGACTACCTGATGTGCTTTACCATCAAATACCTGGTTTATTATTTCACCGTTGTTCAACTTAAATGCAATTTCAACTTCAGATATATCTGCTTTACCAATCTTATTAATTTTGATTTCAGCATGATATATACTGTCTTGCGTTACATTAATCATTGTATCAATCTGGTATTCAAGAAAATCATTAGAGTATAACCACTGTTGAAAAAAGGTATCCAAATCGGTAGCACTAATTTTCTCACATACATTTTGAAACATTTCAGGCGTCACATTAACACCTTTATAATTGTTCAGACAGTATTTGAATACGTTGAAAAAAACATCTTCCCCTATTTCATAAGCTAAAAGTTGAAGAACAGTAAATGATTTTCCGTGCATGATAATATTATTCCAGTCAAAATCCTGTTTATCCAGGGAATCTGTTTCTTGCATTATAGTTGTATTGAAACCTTTATATATTCCATATAAATATTTAAATAAGAATTTTCTGTAATCCATATGAATATTCCGCTTTATAGAATATAACCTGTCAGTATAAATTCCCATAGCTATACCAAACCATTGAGGATAATTCAAAGGCTCAAGAATATAATTAAAACCCCAATACTGATGAGCTATTTCGTGTGCCATGATCCATTGTGCGTGCGTTTCTGCATATTCGCCTTTTAAATCAATACCACGATGAACAGCAACAATATTCGGACATACAGGCCAACCACCACTTGGCTTTTCTCCGCCGGGTATAATATGTAATACCGGCTGGGGATAAAATCCTAAGGTATCCTCATAGAATTGAATGATGTCTTCTGCATAATTTAAAAGTCTATTTCCCCATTTCTCATCATCCTCAAAATAAATTGACCTGACCAGGACGTTATCTGCAACATTAATTACTATTATAATTACATCTCTGAAAAAAACAACACCATAAGAAGGAACATTTTTTGCTTCAGTCTGAATCGTGGTTAAATCATTGTGAACAGTTTTATTTTTAACACAGCCGGTAGTTGCTATTTCAAAACAGGAAGGATAAGTAATATTGACAAAATAGTTTGAATGGACTTGGAAATCATGGATAAAACTACCTTCTGCAAAATATGGGATCAATGGTATATCTTCAGAAAAAAACAAAATTCTGTCTCTATAATATTCTTTTCTGTTTGTTATAAAATCAATTTCAATATCTGCATGTTCATTTTCCTTTATTGGCTTAATCAGATTTAATATAAAACCTTCAAAACCTTCTATTTTTCTGGATGTAAATTGTATATCAACCGGATGGTTGTTCACAGTAAAATGTTTTAGCAATGTTTTTGCGCTATCCGGTTGAAAATGAAATGGAATCTCAGTTATTTCTTTATAGGAAGAATTGTTCCATAACACGTGCATCTTACAATCCATCTGTAGTTTCGTGCTGTCAAATTGCATATCTAAATTATACTGAGTAATTTGACATGTAGCTTTTATACTGGTACTTAGAATTAGAATTAATAATCGTGCTGAGAAAAAAAGTTTTTTCATTTGTATCCTTTTAATTAATACCGGAGGTTAGTATACGAAAAGTGAGCGATGGCGGGCGATTCCCTGTCGAGGCACTGGAAAGTTGAAGCAGGTCATAACACCTGAGATTACTATTTTCTTGCTTATTTTTTATATAAATTGTCACAGAGCGCAAATTAACTGACTACTCAAAATACTCACTTCTGTTTATAATTGTCTGAGCATTCATTGAACAAATCTCCGCGAGTGGAATTCCCTTATTAATGCAGGATTGAATAATCCGGTATCCGATATAATACCCGGTTTTTTCCGGAAAACCTTTCGGCGGTGTGGCGAAACCTGCACCGCCTGCGATATACTTCTTCATTATATTCATCCCGTTATTGTCCAGTTCCGCCTTTATGATATTTTTAATGTCTTGTTCATGTTTAATACACCAATCTATGACTTCTTTGGGCATCATCCATAATCCCTCATAAATTGAGGAGTCGAAAAGTACTGCAGTCAAATAACTGGCTATACCTTCAGTTATTATATTTCTTTTCAGACATTCATTTTCTTGCGGTCTTCTTTGGTAATGCAGGCAATGACCATACTCATGACATAAAATCAATGGGATTTTATCGATGGAATATTTCAGGGAGATGAATATCGTTTGCTTCCCGTCATTATTTATCATAAAACAATCGCCGTATGGCAAATAGAAAATCAGATCAATTTTGTTTAACGGGGTTAACAGATTATTGCATCTTACCAGTATCGACTCGTATATCTCATTTATCAAACTATCATTTACTCCGGCAAAAAATACCCTGAAGCTGTCCTTTGAAAAATTTACTACTTCTTCACGAAAACCGGCTGAGTCAATGATGTTATATTTTATATTACGTTCATGAAGGTATTGCATTTCAGGGAATGGATCCAACAACGATCGTTGATAGTTCTCCCAGGATTTTTCAGAATTTAAATACGCTTCAAATGCCTTATATGCAAGAATGATCCTTCCGTTATCTTTATATAAGATATATTTTGATGAATCTTCAACATTTTGGCAATGAATGTTCATCGCCGATACTATGCAGGTCAAACATAAAAGTGTTATTGCCTTTTCTTTCATTATAAATTCAGTAGTCATTAATATAATAAGTCGTCCTACAAAGAACAAAGTTGCAACTCTTTCTAAATATAATACTATTGGCCACAATTTCATTCATTTGTAATATAGTAGTATTAATTGAGATCAGCATCTTCATATATGATATTTAGCCAACAGCGATATTCGGGACATTCGATTTAAGTCACAACGGAATTGCCTTTGCAAATCTTAGTTTGGAAGCCTGCTTTGTCCTGTTATGTTTTTCATTTATTTCAGATCAATCCAAAGCAAATCGCTATAAAACTTGGGCCGTTCAATCCTCCATGCATGATCACGCCAATCCATGAATTTTTCTTCCTTTGCACTATATAGGACTGAATATAGATCAATGGGATTAATGTAACAAGTAATTGCCATCCGAATGCGATATGAAATAATCCCCAACCTGTTCCATGAATTAGCCAGGCATACTTACCAAATGCGATTTCCTGTCTTGGTAACATCACACCTCTCCACAGGAATTCTTCTCCAAGGATATTCAGGATCCAATAGGGCAACCAGACCAATAATAACCAGTATCGTCCTTTTGTCAGGGGCTCGAAAGACATAAAGGCTGGTGAATGATCAAATTCACCTGTGATCAGCTGTAATCCTTTCAATACTATTCCACTAATAATACCAACCATAAGTAGTCCTGAAAAAGCCCACACCAAATCATTCTTCGATATCCTGCGGAATCTTAACCTGTTTATCCAGGTACTTTTTGAAATTTTATATCCTTCAGACCTTAAAATTAAAATACCGGTAATTATTAATGGTATAAATATTCCCAGGGCGGCCACAATGAACCAGAACAGAATTATTTCCTGTCCGGTTACCCTGCTAAGGTAAGGGATCAAATACTTTGTCAGGCAATACATTAGGATGGCGGCTGATATAAAAATTGCAGAAGAACCTGCAAATCCCAGTTTTTTAATTTCTGTTGTTCTCTTCATATATATTATTTAACAATAGCGATTCTGTTTGAATAAAATCAGACAATTTGTTTTTGAATATCAAAAGAAAAACACGAAATAACACTCAGTAGGTAAATAAATATAGAAATAAAACCAAGAATTGTCGCAATCTGATTGACATCATCAATCCCGATGGATCTCAGGCCAATTATAGCAATCAATAAATTAAGAATAAACAGAAAAACAAAACCGGTTGTGATTACAACCCAATGTTTGGCTGATTTTTGTCTGAATTTAAGAGGAAGAAGCTTTTTGCGGAAATGTAATGGTTTATTTATCCGGGTCGATACCATGCAGTTAATTATGGCAATAAGAAAGAAGGCTATTCCTCCTCCCATAAAAAGAGTCATTATGGTAAGAATGAACAGCCCTAAGCTTCCATATTTCCGGCCAATATATCTCAATACCCAGGTAATAATTATGAATCCAATGATAATAGCAGCTATTCCTGTCAATAGAAAATTGGGTAAAATAGTCATTGCCATTTCACCCACACCTCCGTCAAAGCGTTGCGCAGGTCCAATGGCTTCGATAATCATGTCGTTTGTAGGAGTCGTTCCCTGCAGTACTTCGAAGATACCATGTTCTATACTCACCAAACCTCCAATTATGCCCGTTACAATTACAGATCTGTGAGTGGCATTAACCTTGCCATCTTTTGTTATAGGGATATGTTTATTCATAAGAAAGCATGCATCCATCCGGCAATTTAGTTGGGATTAATTAATACCTTACAATCATTTTATATTGTCAGACAGGAAATCAGCACATGTGCCGGATACTCATGTATAAGTTTAATTATTACATTTTGATTAATTTGATTACTCTGTTTCCCATTCTTGTAAAATAAACACCATTACTGTAGTCGGACATATCGATAATACTCTCCTTTGAGCTTGAAATAAGGATTTGAATTACCTTTCCATATATATTTAAAATTTCTATCCTTGCATTACCGGAATACAGATCTTCGATCTCAACATGAACATAGTTTTTCGAAGGATTCGGATAAAGTATAAATTCAGTATTTTTTAGTTCTGTTTCTTCATTCAGGGTTGCCGTGCCTTTTGTGTTAAGCTCCATGACAGTTGCAGCGATTGTTTTTGTAATCAATTCGGCCAGCATGGTATCAACTGCCGAAGTGCCTATCGTATTTGCCAATGAATGGATGTACAGGTTAAAATTATCGGAACCCGGACTACCATCAATAAATGAGATGGCCGGAATGTTGTATTCCCAGAAATTTACATAATCACCGGCAGCGTCGGTATGATTTACATAGTGTAATTCCGGCACATATTGCGCAATGGATTCTGTACAGCAATTGAAAATATTCATTGAATTATTATTGGTTTCTATGACAGCTACCGGATCATCGGTCCCTTCGGAATAAGCTATCATATCTAAGTTTATCATTCCAAAAATTTTACTTCTGTCCCTGAAATGATCAAGGAAATATTCGCTTCCGGCAACACCTATCTCTTCTGCAGCAAATAAAATGACCATGATTGTTCTTTCAGGTTGGTAACTCGATAAAACTCTTGTAATTTCCAGTACTCCTGAAGTACCCGATGCATTATCATCGGCTCCCGGACTTGTCGGTATCTCTGCCAGGGTATGTATACCCTCCAGATCATCTAATATCCACGGGGCATCATAATGAGCACCGAGTACGAGTATTGAATCGGGATTACTTTTTCCATATTTTATGGCAATGATATTGGGTAATGATGTATACAGGGAATCTTTATTAAAAATTGTCCATTCAAATTCCATTTCCTGGAAATAAATGGTATCGAAATCTGAATTACATAGGCAGTTATATACATAATCGGTGCATTGCCTGTAATTTTTCAGGGTTTGCCGGTCGAACTCCTGTAAAACTTCAATGTGCTTAAATATCGAATCGCCTGAAACCCGGTTAACGATATTCCGGATATCCGGGTTTTGCCCTGATGCGTGCATTTGCACCGAAAACACCAGTATTAAGAGGATTAAATAAAACCTTATTTTCATGGTATTATGTTTTTGGTCATGTATTTGCAACTGTGACCGCAGACTCTATTAGATCATATAGCACGTCTTT
>CAYUAV010000095.1:0-9843 GCA_964442665.1 uncultured Bacteroidales bacterium | reverse complement strand
AATACGTTCCCGCATTCCTCGGGCATAGCATCCTCCGCTTCTGCTTTCAGTGCTCTGGCTTTATGTCTGACAGAACTTGAAAACACAATAAAGGGAATCACATCAACGGATGAAGATTTTTTTACAAAAGCTTCTTTTCTTGCACGTCTTGGCTCCGGAAGTGCCTGCCGGTCGATCTACGGAGGTTTGGTATTATGGGGTTCGACGGAATTTGTACCCGGATCGTCAGATGAAATCGGCATACCATTAAATAAAAAAATTCATCCTGATATGCTTCATTTGCGGGATATCATATTATTGATCAACACATCAGAAAAAAAGACATCCAGTTCCAAAGGTCATTCCCTGATGGATCGAAATCCCTTTTCGCAAATACGTTACAGACAGGCTCGGGAAAATCTTAAGCGGTTATTATCGGTTATGGCTGACGGAGATATATCGGCATTCTTCGATCTGGTTGAATACGAAGCGCTTACACTTCATGCATTGATGATGACATCCTTCCCGGGTTATTTGTTGATAAAACCCGCTACACTTGCGGTTATTGAGAAGATCAGACAAAAACGAAAATACGGTATTCCGGTAGGATTTACTCTTGATGCAGGAGCAAATATTCATTTATTGTTTGCTTCAACGGATAATCAGGCAGTAAACAATTTTATACGGGACGAACTAGCTGAATTTTGCAACGGAAACAGTATTGACGATTTTATGGGCAATGGGCCTGTTCAGATATAGAAATGAAACCATTTTATGCGAAAATATTATTGTTTGGCGAGTATTCTGTATTGACCGGTTCATCGGCAATTACAGTTCCCTATAAAAAATTTTCAGGTCAGCTAAGACTTCCGGATAATGTAAATTCATTCGAGGAACAACAAGGATCTAATATGATCCTGAAAAATTTATATTCCCATCTTGTGGAAAACGACCGGCTTGAAGAATTATATTTTGATTTCGAGAAGTTCCGGACAGATCTGGATAAGGGTTTGTATTTTGAATCTTCAATTCCACAACATTACGGAGTGGGCAGTTCCGGTGCTCTTGTTGCCGCTGTATTCGAAAATTATTGCAACACTGATTTGAGATATACTGATTTTACAATACTTAAAAAAATACTGGCCGATGCAGAATCATTATTTCATGGCAGCAGTTCAGGTATCGATCCTCTAAGTTCTTTACTGGGAATGCCTCTGTTTTTTAAAGAGAATACGGTTACCCTAATGGAAGATAAAAAAATCGCAGATATCCTATCACATTTCTATCTTTTCGATACAAAAACAGAAGCTTCAACCATAAATTTTGTTTCTCTTTACCTCACGAGGTATTCCGATGTAAGGACAAAATCATCTTATAAAAAATATTGTAACCTGGTTGATGAGGCAGCAGAAGAATTGATCATGAGCAATATTGGAAGTTTGACTCGTGTTATAGCTGAAATTTCCAGATTTCAATATGAAAGTTTTCGCGAAATGATCCCGGAACGAATCAGGTCACTCTGGTATTCAGGATTACAATCAGGCGATTTCCATTTTAAACTATGCGGATCGGGAGGAGGAGGATATATGCTTATATTTTCCACCAAACCGGAGAAAGAGCTTAATGCTCTTGTTGACGATCGGGTTATCCCTGTTGAAACGTTATGAAATCCTTAAATTAATGTTAATTATGTAGAATTTTCGGTTGACCTGTTGTTTCAACCACGTTTGACCATAATTCATCCTCCGTTGATATTTTCTTCCTGTTTTTTACGGCTATGGGAATAGGCAATACTGTAAATTGTGCATTCCAGTTCCCAACTACAAAACCGGTTCGTCCGGCCATCGCCGCATGAACTGCATTTTGTGCCAGAATATTACAGAACAGACTGTCATTTGCGTTAGCGGGAGCGCTGCGAATGATATAACTCGGGTCGATATATTTTATACTATGAGGTATCTCTTTCTTTACGAATTCTTCTTTGATGGCATTCTTAAGAAACAGCCCGATATCCTTAAATTTAATATTGCCTGAGGCATCTTTATCTGAATTCTGCTCTTTGAAAAGATTTTGTCCTGCTCCTTCGGCTACAACAATCAGGGCATGATGTTTCTTTTCGAGTCGTGTACGCAGGAGTTCAATAAATCCGTTTGGTCCATATAAATCGAATTTCACCTCAGGGACAAGCACAAAATTAACTTCCTGGACGGCAAGGGCTGCATTAGCCGCGATAAATCCCGAATCTCGTCCCATAAGTTTTACCAGGGCAATGCCGTTGTATGCACCCTTAGCTTCGTTGTGAGCACTTTGCAGGACATCTGAAGCAATCGTAAATGCAGTTTCGAAACCAAATGATTTTTCGATGAGATTAATATCGTTGTCAATCGTTTTCGGTATACCTGCTATCGAGATTTTAAGTCCGCGTCTGGTAACCTCATCCGATATTGCCTGAGCTCCCCGTAATGTCCCATCGCCTCCGATTGTGAAAAGAATATTGATGTCCATACGTTCGAGGGCATCGACAATTTCAGTAACTTCCTGCGGACCTCGTGATGAACCCAGGATCGTTCCTCCATGCATATGAATGTATTCAATCTGTTCTGGTTCCAAATTGACCACTTCATGTCCGTATTTTGGAATAAAACCTTCATATCCGTATTTAATTCCAATAATCCGTTTTACACCGTACCGGCCATTTAATTGCATAACCAAACCCCTTATCACATTGTTAAGCCCAGGGCAAAGTCCACCACAGGTAACAATGGCTGCTTTTGTTTTTGAAGGATCGAAATAAATGAATTCTTTAGGACCGGCTTTTTCGAAAGATAAAGGCTCAATATTTTGTTTCAGGCATTCTTCATAGTAACGAATATTAGGGTTCATGATAATTCGCTCATCATCAAGTGTATAGTTGAAGACTCCGTCACCAAAAACTTTTGATAAGTTTAAAGGCGATGGAATCGAACACTTTCCCAAACGTGGTACTTTAAACTCTTTGATTGTATACATCCTGAATTTTTTCTCGAATTTAACCAATTACTTTTTAAACAGGCTATCGGAACTATTTAAATATAATTTGATTTTCCTGATCTGAATCAATCATTTTCATCATTTTTCGGGCTGTTTTATCCCACGTGTAATTCTGCATGGCATAACGCTTCATTTTACCTGCCGACTCTGATAATTTGAGTTGATTTGAATGATGAATTATATATTCCAGATCTTTTATCGTTTTAAAATAAATCGCGAGGTTATTCGTGGTTATTCTGTTAAACTCATTATCAAAAGCTATTATTGGCACACCTGCATACATTGCTTCCACAAGTGAGGGATTTGTTCCCCCGACACTGTGACCATGTATATATAGGGTACAATTCATTCGAAATTGATGTAACTTATATGCATCATATATCGCATCGATAAGCTGAATATTTTTTACCCCGGAATAGCGTCGATATAATTTTTTTCCATAGCGGTTATTATTCCAGTTAGATATTATAATAAGTCTTAGATTCTGCAATTGTTCAAAAATGCGAAGTATAAGATGCAAGTTATTTTCTGGTTCGGCTCTTGCTATAACAAGTGCATAGGAAAATTCAGAAGTCACACCAGGGAATTTTACAGTGGCAGGCAGATGATTTCCTCCATAGTTTAATGTAACTGTTTTTTTCCGAAATGTATCAGGGACATAGTCGTTGAGCGCCTTATTATCAAGTATTATTGTTTTTGCATAGCGTAATGAAAACCAGAATCCAATTCGTAAATATATTTTTTCTACGAGATTCCATTTTAGTCTTTTCCATTCGATACCGTCAATATGTATAAGTAAATTTTTTCTCCTCAGTGAGGGGAGAAGGGGAAGGAACAGGCCTGAACCAACACCCAGAAGGAGAATATGATCTGCTTCTTTTATAGCCCGCAATAATCCTTTCAGATCGTACACAATGCTGCTTAACCCATTAGGATATACAGAGTAGAATATCCTGTTGATACCATTCCAATTTGCGATTCGCTCATCGGATGTGTATAATTTTGAACTACAGATTACACTAACATCAAGAGATTCGGATAATTCAAGCGCAATATTTTCTGCGAATGTTTCAAAACCACCATATCGTGCCGGCACACCAGTACATCCTATGATGAACAGTTTTTTTTTCAATAGATAGGATTAAAGCAATTTGTGAAGTTATTAACAAACTAAAAAAATGACAGTTTTTACAGATAAAAAAAAATTTATTCTGAATTCTTCATAAAAATGTCAAAACTTAATCTTAGAGTTAATATTTATTTAATGATATCCAAATTATTAATTAACAATACTATAAATCATAAAATCACATAATTAATTGGAATACAGCGAAATATAAAATTTTATTTTTTTTTTAATTTTTAATCAGTTGATAATAAAAACAATATCATTTAATTGAAATAATCAATAGATGATCCACTTTTTTTTTAAGTTTTTTTTCACAAAATTGCTTAATGAAAAATTAACAATGCCCTAAAATTTAATTGCCTAAAACTAAACACTATAGAAAAAATGCATAGGGAAGTTTGGAACAATTGTCTGAAAGTAATACAGGATAATGTGCCATCCATAAGCTTTAGGACATGGTTTGAGCCTATCATCCCGATAAAACTCGAAAAGAACATTCTTACGATCCAGGTACCCAGTCCATTCTTTTATGAATATCTTGAGGAAAAGTACATTGAAATTATAAGTAAGACCTTAAGAAAGGAACTGGGCTTCGATGCTAAGTTAGAATACAGCGTGGTTATGGATTACAACTCTACCTCGAGGAAGAAGCCTTTAACTGTAAAATTGCCAGCGCAGAATCATCGGGAATTAAAAAACAGGCCAGTCTCTGTTCCCTTAAGTACCGATGAAAAGACCATAAAGAATCCATTTATTATTCCCGGACTTAAGATGCTGGATATTGATCCAAGACTCAATCCCGAGAACAATTTTGCGAACTTTGTTGAAGGCGAATGCAACCGTTTGGCTCGTTCAGCAGGAATTGCTGTTGCCAATAATCCCGGGGGTACTGCCTTTAATCCGCTTTTAATATACGGTGATTCAGGACTTGGAAAAACTCACCTAGCCCAGGCGATTGGCATTGAAGTAAAGGAACGGTTTCCCGATAAGACTGTTTTATATGTTAATGCCAATAAGTTTCAGACCCAGTTCGTCGAATCCATTAGAAATAACAATAAAAATGATTTCCTGCATTTTTATCAGATGATCGATGTACTTATCATCGATGATGTTCATGAATTTGCCGGTAAAGAAAAAACGCAGGATACCTTCTTTCATATTTTTAATCATTTACACCAGTCGGGAAAACAATTAATTCTTACCTCCGATAAGCCTCCGGTCGAACTTCAGGGGATGGAACAAAGGCTACTTTCAAGGTTCAAATGGGGTCTATCGGCCGACTTACAGGTACCCGATTTTGAAACCCGTATTGCCATTCTGAAACAGAAAATATATAAAGATGGTATCGAAATGCCTGATGAGGTTATAGAGTACATTTCTACTCACATTACTGATAATATCAGGGAGCTTGAAGGTGCCCTGATCTCACTATTGGCCCAGTCGACCCTTAACAGAAAAGAAATTACGCTCGACCTTGCAAAAGAAATGATCGACAAACTGATTAAAAGTACCAAAAGGGAAGTATCGATCGATTATATCCAGAAAGTTGTGTGCAATTATTATGATATAGGAATAGAAATGCTTCAGTCGAAGACCAGGAAGCGTGAGATTGTTCAGGCCAGGCAGGTTGCTATGTATTTTAGCAAAAACCTGACTAAATCTTCCTTAGCTACCATTGGTGCACAAATAGGCGGGAAGGATCATGCTACGGTGCTGCATGCTTGTAAAACTGTTAATAACCTGATGGACACCGACAAGCATTTCAAGAGCCAGATTGAAGACATCGAAAAGAAGCTGAGGTTTTAATCCATAAATCCGAAAAGGCAGGTTCCGTTGAATCTGCTTTTTTTTACAAATTTAACGAACAATAGGCTGGTGATAATTCAGGATCATTTTTGAAAACTGAATATGATATAAATTTCACAGATGATATAATGGATCAGGATACTTTTTTAACCATCAAGAAAGAAAGCAAAGGTATTTATAAGGATCGGGGAAGTAAATTTATATCCTTTGCTTTCCCTGTGTCGGATGAAGCGGAGATAAGACAAATATTAATCAGATTGAAAAAACAGTATCATGATGCCAGGCATTGTTGTTTTGCTTATAAAATTGGTACAGACGAACCTTATATTCGTGTAAACGATGATGGCGAGCCTTCGGGAACTGCAGGTAAACCAATTCTGAGCCAGATCGAATCCAATAATCTGACCAATATTCTCCTGGCTGTTGTTCGTTATTTTGGAGGTAAACTTCTCGGAACTTCCGGATTAATAAAAGCTTACCGTTCGGCTGCATCCGATTGCCTGTCAAATAATGAATTCAAGGAGTTTCGAATCGAGATTGTATTTTTCATTCAGTTTCCCCACGACATGATGAAAGTGGTTATGCGGATCATAAAAGAAGAAGCACTCCCGGTACTTGAACAGTATTATGATATGAGCTGCAGGATAAAACTATCAGCCGGAAGGGAAACTTTTGAGCATATAGTAAAAAGATTTTCAGGTTTGCAGCTGGTAAAGATCAATGTTGCAAAAAATAAATTACAAATCTAGAAATTGAGTCAGAATATACTCTTAACAGTCTTTTAGATTGTGATTTTTACTATAAGTTTGATTTTAAACATGTTGGAAATGATGTAAGTTTTAAATAGATGTTAACAACTATTTCTTTTGCTCATATAGTTGGCTATTTTTACTTAAAATAACTATCCGGACATGCTTAACAAAAGTCTTGTTTCAATCACCGATTTTTCAAAAGATGATTATTTGAAAATACTTGATACTGCTGCCGGTTACGAGAAGGAATCCTATCAGAATCTTCTTAATGGTAAAGTAATAGCGACTCTTTTTTTCGAACCCTCAACCCGCACCAGATTAAGTTTTGAAAGTGCAATTAATCGTTTGGGCGGGAAAGTGATCGGTTTTAGCGATTCAGGCACCTCATCGGTAACCAAAGGGGAGACTCTTTATGATACCATACGTGTAGTGAGTAATTACGCAGAATTAATTGTGATGCGTCACCCACTTGAGGGAAGTGCACGTTATGCCAGTGAAATATCCCGAATACCGGTAATTAATGCCGGCGATGGAGCTAATCAGCACCCATCACAAACATTACTTGATCTATATTCAATTCAGAAAACCCAGGGGAAACTCACTGGTTTAAATATTTTCATGGTCGGCGATTTAAAATATGGACGTACGGTACATTCACTTCTGATGGCTCTCTCCGAATTTGATGCAACTTTTTATTTTATTTCACCCGATGAGTTAAAGATGCCTGATGAATATAAATTATTTTTAAACCGTTTGGGCTTAAAATATCATGAGTCACGCGAACTTAACGAAAACATCAGGCAGGCTGATATAATTTATATGACACGTGTTCAGAAAGAAAGGTTTTCTGATCCTATCGAATATGAGAAGACCAAAAATGCATATGTTTTAAAAGATGATATGTTGACCGGAACCCGCGACAATATGAAGTTGATGCATCCATTACCTAGGGTAAATGAAATAAATATTGATATTGATGCGAATCCAAAAGCTTACTATTTTCAGCAGACTGAAAATGGTGTATATGTACGCCAGGCAATTATTTCACTCATACTTGGATTGAAATCATGACTATGAAGGATAAATTTCTCGAAGTAAGTGCCATTAAAGATGGAACAGTAATAGACCATATTCCGGCAGATAGCTTATTTAAGGTAGTATCAATCCTGAAACTTGATAAAATTGAAGGGATGATGACTTTTGGTACTAATCTTAATAGTAAAAAACTGGGACGAAAAGGTATTATTAAACTCTCCGGTGTATTTTTTAAAGACAAGGATATCAACAGGATTGCCTTAATTGCTCCTGATGCCAAACTGAATATTATCCGTGACTACACGGTAGTCGAGAAGAAAGTTGTTGAAATACCCGATGAAATCACAGGCATTGTTAAATGTGTCAACCCCCAATGTATCACGAATCATGAGAAAATCTCAACCCAATTCCGTGTGATTGACAAAAAAGAAGTTAAACTACGTTGTCATTATTGCGAAAAACTTACCGATAAAGAACATATGACAATTCTCTAAACAGGATTTTGCGGCTATCGCAGTCGATCGTATGATTTTATCAGCAGATCATCCCTCCGGATTGATCGAAAAGCCTGGAAAAGAAGGATTATATTTATAAAAGGGAATATGATTGTATATGAAAAAGAGTGAGCCAAAACGTGCACTCCCTCAATAAACTTACCATTCTTTATTATGAAATAGTAGTAAAACATTACAGCAATAAGTCCAATAGTTAATAGAATATTATAGACACACAAACGCATCTGCAAAATTCTTTTTTGGTATAACAGGATTGTTATAAAACTTATAATTGCTGATGCGATAGCCAACACGGCGATTGGAAATGTTGAAGTATAAAAATGAGGTGGTTTATCAACACTCCTTAATCCAAAACTTGTGAAATAAGCAAGTGAACCATCACTTAAACTCATTTCTGATACAGGATGTATGACGAAAATTATTGAAAGAATGCTTGCTGCAAGTAAAAAAGCCGATTGGATTCGTTGAATCATAGTATGTTAATTAATATTTTTGTAACAAATATAGTAATCTTTCAATATTTAGCTTAACCCTGATATGGCATGATTGTTATTTATCCGGAGGGAGTTAAATCGAACTTTACACTTGAGTAAATATGCTCTTGGACATTTAATATTTTTATGATTTATACTTACATTTGCGAGAGTTTAAGTCATAATGACTATAATTAATACTAACTATTTATAAAACAGATTTTTATGAAGGGAGTTATAGAACGTTCAGCGGACAATATCAGGATTTTATCTGCAGCTATGGTTGAAAAGGCAAAGTCCGGACATCCGGGAGGTGCTATGGGAGGAGCTGACTATATCAATATCCTCTATTCTGAATATTTAAATTATGATCCGACTGATGGTACATGGATAAATAGGGACAGATTTTTTCTGGATCCCGGACATATGTCTCCGATGCTCTATTCTATACTAATAATGGCTGGTTTTTATACACTTAAGGATATTGAGAATTTCCGGCAATGGGGAAGTAATACTCCCGGCCATCCTGAGGTCAATCATGCAAAGGGTGTTGAAAATACCTCCGGACCTCTGGGAATGGGCCACACAAATGCAGTCGGAGCTGCAATCGTTGAAAAGTTTCTTGTCGCCCGTTTTGGCGATTGGATGTCGCATAAAATATATGCCTTTATCTCCGATGGTGGTATTCAGGAGGAGATATCGCAGGGAGCCGGACGTATTGCCGGTTATCTGGGCCTGAATAATTTAATCATGTTCTACGATTCAAATGATATTCAACTGTCTACGGAAACAAAAGCAGTAACGAAAGAAGACACTGCAAAAAAATATGAAGCCTGGGGATGGAAAGTGGTAACCATAAATGGCAATAACCAGGATGAAATTCGAAATGCTCTTATGGTGGCCGGCAACGAAAAGGAAAAACCGACGCTTATCATAGGCAAAACAATAATGGGAAAAGGCACACTTGCTGAGAACGGAACCTCATTCGAGCGGCAATCCTCAACTCACGGAATGCCTTTAGGTGAAGCCGGCGCTTCATTTGAAAAAACCATTAAAAATCTGGGAGGAGATCCTGCTAACCCCTTTGTCATTTTCCCCGAGGTTAAGACTTACTGGGATAAGAT
>CAYUAV010000094.1:0-9927 GCA_964442665.1 uncultured Bacteroidales bacterium | reverse complement strand
CCATCGGGAAATCGGGATAAATATCATTCCATGTATTGCTGATCAATTCTAAACATTCCCCTGTACGGGCAGTATCATACCTGATTTGGGCACTGAACAGCCAGAATGACTTCTGGAAATAAACGTAAGGACGTATTTCTTCTTTCATGGTCGACGGCTGAAAGTCTTTCACCACTCCGACTATCCGTCCGAATTTTCGGGAGGTATATTGATTTTTGAGACGGAAAGGCCGTCCGACAGCTTCATCAATATCCCATCCCAGATAATCAACGGCTTTTTCGTTCAGTATAAAACTTTCCGGAAGCGAATCATCGCCGTTATATTCCGGAAAATCATTTCCGGCGATTATAGGGATATTATAAAAATCAAAGAAATTATCATCCACCGGACTCACGTATATCAACTTATTCTGTGTATCGGCATCTATACCGGTAGTTTCAAATCCCATCATGTCACGTATTTCATACCCGGGATTTTCCATACTGGAGGTAACATCCAGAATAAGCGGATTTTCCAGCAGTTCCTGCTTAAACACCTGGTAGCGGTTGACCGCCTGAACAGGCAATCCCTTCAGACACAGTAGCTTTTCCGAGTCATTACCGAGACTGTTTTTCATAAACAGCCTGATCTGTCCGTGTACTATAATTACGGCAATGATTAAAATAAAAGTCGAGATATATTGCAGGCCAACAAGAGATTTTAAAATGCCGGGGTTTGTAGCTGGTTTCAAGGAAGTGGCTGAAGATCTGGTTTTCCCTGCCAGATCATTCATGAGGTCATTTATTTTAGAAAACATCAGGGGAAGGATCCCGGACAGGGTAGCCATCAGGATCAAAATCAACAGGCAAAATACTGTGGTTACGAAAAAATGTTGTATTCCGGCCAGTGAGCTTTTCCCCATCAGGAGATTAAAATAAGGAAAAACTAACGACACGACCACTAAGCTTAAAAATCCTGCTGCCATGGCATAGATTAAAGATTCGGAAAACTGGTATAAAAAAATACTTCGCGAACGGGCTCCGGCAAAACGAAAGATTTTAAAAGGCCTGGTATCCCTCAGAAGAAAGACATACCGAAGATTAAAAAAATTGAAAAGAGTGATGAACAGAACAAAAAGCGCAAGCGTTCCGACAATTTTCAATAACCTGACACTGCCATTTTTTTCAAGTTCTCTGTCTTTATTCGATTTCAGGTGAATATCGCTGATCTTTTGCAAATGTGGGATCATTTTGGCCACTGCATTCTCATCAGCATATTTAAGTGCAAAATCATTAAAACCGGCTAAAATATCGTTTGGCTTTGCCTTTTTATCCAAAACAATATAGTAATATGCCCAGAAAAAATCCTCATCCGGTTTCTCGTGTGACGCCACAATGTTAAAGTGCACATGGGCATTCGGAGGAAGATCCCGGAATACGCCTGTAACACGATAGGGTGTTTTTTCGGTAGTATAGAAGGAATAGAGATAAACGGTTTTATCGACTGAATTCTCATTCCCGAAATATTTTCGGGCATAACTCTCACTTAAAATAACCTGTCGGGGCTGCGAAAGACAAGTATGCGGATCCCCGGCGATAAATGGCATACCGAAAATATCCGGCAACGAAGAATCGGCATTAAATATTTCCTCCTTCCAGGTTCGTTCATCAACCTTAACAATTCCTTGTTGTAATCTGACAAGTCGTACCATCGACTCAACCCCAGGAACATCGTGGGGCATATTCCTCAGCCAGCCGTACCAGCTTCGTGCAAAATCCCAGTGAAATCCTGTATTTTTATCTTCAATCTCGACAGTGAGCCTATAGGTACGATCGGCCTTTGGATGAAAACGGTCATAACTTATCTCGTCCCGTATCCAAAGGGATATGAGCAGGATTGCGGAAAAACCGGTTACCAATCCGAAAATTGAAATAAATGGATAAAGCGGTTTGGAAAACAGCCTTCTGAGGATAAGTTTCAAGTAGTTAATGAACATCTCTGGTTGCAGAGTTTAGTATCAATAAATTGATTTTACTGCATATATGATCCGGTAAATTACTTATTAATTAACATTTGTACCAGTGCGTAAATCCATTATTAACATGATTTAACATCATTCGCTCATTATTCCGTCTGTCAGCCTGATAATACGTTTCCCGTATTTGGCAAAAGTATCATTATGTGTTACCTGTACTATGGTCATTCCTTCTTCGTTAAGCTTTTTCAATAATTCCATGATCATTTTACCCTGGTCGGTGTGCAGGTTTCCTGTTGGTTCATCAGCAAGGAGCAACTTAGGTTTGCCGGCAATAGCCCTGGCAACGCCTACGAGTTGTTGCTGTCCTCCCGAAAGCTGCTGCGGGAACAGGTCCTGTTTGGCAACGATATTGAAACGGTCGAGCAGGTCGGCGACTATAGCCTGCCTTTCTCTTGTTTTAACACCCTTATAGATCAGGGGAGTCTCAATATTTTCATAAACCGTTAATTCTTCGATAAGATGATAGGCCTGGAAGATAAAGCCGATATAATGCCTGTGGTAGTCTGTTTTATTCTTTTCTTTCAGGTTATGCACCGGCTCACCCAGGAAATGATACTCACCTTCCGAAGGATCGTCGAGCAAGCCCAGAATATTGAGCAGTGTAGATTTTCCTGCTCCACTGGGTCCCATCACACTGATGAATTCGCCTTCTTCAATTTCCAGGTCGATATCTTTTAAAACAAATGTGCGTTGAAATTTCGAATCGTAGTATTTGTAAACGTTTGATAGTTTTATCATGACCATTATTAATTAGTACAGCGTGGTTAGAGATTCAGATATCCGGTATTTTTTGCCTCGATTAAAATTATTCATATTTAATTTTTTCATTCTGAATCCCCTGGGAAATTCATTCATATCTCAGGCCTTCAACCGGATTCCGGCTGGCAGCGTAAGCAATTTTCCATCCTGATGCAAGAGCCACCATCAAAAGTGCCAGGATACCTCCGATCAGGAACAGGTCGGGTGTCATGGCAATATGATTTGTGAATGTAGACACAAACTGTTGCCCGGCAAAATAAGTAATGGGCGTGGCTATAGCAAGTGCAATCACCAGTTTTGAAGTAAAACCTTTTGAAAGCCGCCAGATCATATCCTTTACTGATGCACCGCAAACTTTGCGTATTCCAACTTCCTTATTCTTATGCTGGGCAATGAAAAATGAGAGGCCAAAAAGGCCCATCATGGCATTGACAATGATGATCAGGGTAAAAATATCCATTAGCGTGTTTGTAGCAATGAAGGATTTTCCTGCCTCGCTGGCATAATCGATATAATATTTAAGTTCTATCGGGTAATCGGGATTGGCGTTCCTCAGTACCGATGTAATATACGTCTGGGCTTCTTTCCTTCTGTTCTCATTCACCCGGATCAATAAAAATTCACTCTGTAAATCTTCATAATTCATGATCAGCGGCATTTCGTCAAAAATAACAGGGACCGACTGAAAATCATCAACAACCCCGATGATAATATAGAGGCGGTTATTAAGAAGCATAGGTTTTCCTACCGGATTTTGCATTCCAAGAGAATGAGCCATCAGAGAATTTATTACGACCGAATTTTTTTCTCCGCTGAATTCATCCGAGAAAAACCTTCCGTCTTTCATTCTGATACGGAAAACATCAGTATAATTACCGGCGCATGACATCAGGGTGGCCATTTCTTTATTGCCCTCCTCTTTCCAGCTGTTGGTCATATTGAAAAAAATAGCCGGCAGTCCGTCGCTCCACGACACATATTCGATGGCACTGTTTTTCAGTAATTCGTCTTTGATCACACTCAGATCGCCCCATTGGTATCCATTGATGGTGATAACATTATCCGTATTATATCCACAGACCTCACTCCGAAACATATATTCACCCTGACGACGGGAAATAATGAAAAACTGCAGGAGTATGATCGCCACAATAAACTGTATGGTCAGCAGGCTGTTTTTTACCCGCCCCGGTTGGCGGTTTGAATCCTCTTTCCTGATAAGTTGCACAGGTTTGTGTCTTGAAAGGCTCCATGCCGGAAGTAGCCCTGAAAGAAGAACGGTAAGAATAAATACTCCCAGCGCCGAGACAATAACCGGGAATGTGAATTTTAGTGTCAGCTGCCGGTCCATAAGTGTATTGAATTGCGGAAGGAGATAGTAAAATATAACGAATGCAAGAACAAGACTTATCAGAGTTGTGAGTCCGGTATCTGTAATAAATTGTGCCAGGATATCTTTACTTGCTCCCCCATTCACTTTTTTGATTCCTACTTCATGCCTGCGCATAGAAAACAGAATAGAAGTAAGATTGATATAGCTGAAGCAGGAAAGTATCAGAGCCACGATACCACCAATGAGGATGATGATCAGGTTGCTCAGGTTATTCTCGGAAATGGATTCGTGAAGATGGATCCGTTTGATCGGTATCAGTTCAACCCTTATATTCTCTATATCTACGGGCATATGGTAGTCTTCGGCAATCTTCAGGTTCAGTTTCTGTATATCTGTTCCGGGTTGAAGGAGTACAAAGACATTATATGCCAAATTATTGTAGGAATCAGGGTTCCAGCCGAGTTGTCGGCTTATTTTAATCGGGATAATACCTGAAATCTTTAAATGGGTATTATTAGGGAGATCCTTAAAAATTCCTGTTATGTGGTATTCAAACTTTCTTCCCCAAATACTGATAGTTATGAATTTTCCTGTGGCCTGTTCATGGCCAAAATATTTTTTGGCCATTTTCTCACTCATGGCAATTTCATGTGCTCCCTGAGGCTTATCACCTTCCAGGAAGTTTATTGTCAGGATATTATATATCTCATTGTCGGCAATTACTATGTCGTTCTGATTAAAAGGCTGTGTTTCCTTATACACAATACCACTCACTGTGCGGGTAACTGAGGCTGTTTCAATTTCAGGGAATTTTGATTGCAGTTCATTTGCTGTTGGACCAAATGAATTGGGTAACTTTTCAATGGGTCCGAACTTCCCCTGAGTATAAATTCTGGCTATTCTGTCCGATTTTTCATGGCAATCTTCGTAGGTTAATTCATTCAGTGCGTAATAAATAGCGAATACAGAGCAGGTAAGACCGACAGTGAGACCGGTAATATTGATAATACTTACCAGTCTGTTTTTTTTGAGATTACGCCAGGCGGTGATAAGATAAAATCGGAACATAGTTAAATTTTATATAAAATGGAATAATGAAACCAAAGGCTGTGCCTCCACATATAAAGTCCTGATAATTAGAATTCAGGTCTTTTGTTTTTTCTTCCATTCTGTCTAAATTTTAGACAGGTTGTCAAATTTATGGATACATTATTTATATGGTTATATACCTGTCAGCTAACTATACCTATGAATCCATGTTTTATGGTTCAACAAATCCACTTCGTTTGATGAATTTGAACACTGCAGTTGTTTCTGTGGTGGGTTTTGATGCGCCGCCCAACCAATACGAGTACAGCCAGTCGAGGTAATGTTTATGTCCGTCCTTATCCCAGTCCTCATAGAGTCCCAAATGATTTTCTTTTTTATCATAAGTTTCAATGAACTGCTGTATTTCTTCGTTCGAAAGCTTATGGTATTTTTCGTCATGAAAAATTCCGGTTCCCCCGAGTCTGCCTTTATGGTAAGTTGCTTCTTCAGTTGCATACCCCAGAACGAGGGCAATCAGCGGAAAACATTTTTCCTCCGGCAAATCCAAAATATTCCATACCCTTTGCATATCACCCCGGTGTATACCATTGGTCAGTAAAGTATCAATACCCAGCGACTGAGCTGCAATAACCGCTGTCTGTGCGGCTAGTGAAGTATTGATGCTCGCCGTAACGAAATCGGTCATATTATCCGGGAAGTAAGCATATCCCAGCGAATCTGCACAATTGAGTAATCGAGTATAATCTACACAGAATAACATCATTGCACTACCCTCATAGGTAGATACTTCTTTAATTTTTGCCCTGTCTTTTACAACTATGACAGAATAGGTCTGCATATTAGAAGAATTCGCTGCCCGCACACTGGCTTTTTTAATCAGTTCAATTTCTGTATCCGGTATGGGCTTATCCTGAAAATTACCATGCGTAGTATGCAGGTTGTGAATTACCTCGAGGGTTTGGTTATCAGAATTACCGGTAGTAGCTGAATACGAATCGATGGTCGATCCGGCTTTTACCCGGTTTCTTACGAAGAGTGCACCCGAAACAGCGATCAGACTGTTTCTTAAGAAATTACGACGTCGAAGTTTTTGTTTCATGGTTGATTTATTTTTAATTATAAATTCTGAATCAGATAAGAGATATTATTCGTACCGCAGGGCTTCAATCGGGTTTTTATTGGCTGCATGCCATGTATGCCAGCTTACAGCGAGCATGGCAGTTATATAGGTTAGGATTCCCGCCAGAATAAATACCCACCATGCCAGATCTCTTGCATAGGAAAAATTACGGGTCCATTGCGACATAATTAAGAATGCCACAGGGCAGGCAATAATAAACGCGATAGAAATCCATTTTGAATAATCTTTCGATAATAATATAAGGATTCCTTCAATATTGGCACCGTTGCTTTTTCTGATACCGATTTCTTTCGTACGTTGTTCTACAGAAAGAGAAACTAAACCTAGTATTCCCATACAGGCAATAAGGATGGCAATAACCGAAAAATACCCGACCAGTTTAGCGAAACGTTTATCTGCTTTATACTGGGCATCGAATACGGAATCCTGAAAGTAATATTCAAAGGGAAAACCGGGACTTATCTCATACCAAAGTTTTTCGAGACCTGCCATTGTATTTTTCAATCCGTTATTCCGGATCTTCAGGTTTACAAACCGGTATGGATAGGTATTATAATAAAGAAGTACCGGTGTAATTGTTTTATGTAATGACAGGTAATGAAAATCCCTGATGACTCCGATGATAGTTCCACGCGAACCATTTCCGGCCCCGGTTACAAATTTTCCTATCGGATTACCCAGTTGATATTCTTTTACAGCTGTTTCGTTTATTAAATAAGTCCCATTATAATCGCCCGGGAATTCTTCCGAAAAATTTCTGCCTTCGACAATCTCGATTCCCATGATGGCAAGATAACCGGGATCAACAGCATTTATTTTGTAGCTGTTCGATCTTCCATCAATAGTAACACAACACCAGTTACCCCATTCCGTGCCCATATAATTTGCTGAATACGAAGCCGACTGAATGCCGGGTATTTTAAGGAGTTCTTCCCTGAATGACTCCTGTTGTGACAGAAGCGTTGTATTCATCGGCAGATATACAATGTGTTCTCTATCAAACCCCAGGTTGACACTATTCATATACCGGATCTGATTTAAGATCAGGAATGTGGCAATGATGAGTACAATTGAGATCACCAGTTGGAATACTATCATTCCTTCCCTGAGCGATGAAATTCCGGACAGTTTTAACGATTTGCCTTTAAGTACAGTAACTGGTTTAAAAGAACTTAAAAAGAGAGAAGGATACAGAGCTGCCGCAAGGCCGAATGACAGAAATGACATTGTTAAAATGCTCAACATTTTAAAAGTATATAGAGAACGAACGGGTATTATTTTACCTACAACAGAATAGAATAGCGGCTTTGCCAATTCCACTAAAAGGAATGACAAAAATAATGATGCCATTACTAAAAGTAATGTTTCGAGCACAAATTGAAATACTAACTCTCTTATCCCTGATCCGGCAACTTTACGGATCCCGACTTCTTTTGAACGTGATATTCCGGTAGCTGTAGTAAGGTTTATAAAGTTAATGGCTGCAATCACCATTATAAAAATGACTATGGTGATCAGAACATACAGCGTCTGCCGGCTGCCGTGCAATGTCATTCCCTCGTATTGGATCGGATCGGAGAAATATAACCTGGAGAGCTTTGTAAGGTTAAATCGGATAGATTCATAACCGGCTGCCGAAAGGATTTTATTCACCTCTTCAGTAAGTTCCTCTCCTGTAAATCCTTTTTTTGCTAAAATATAGGTCGGGTAATTCCAGCTGTCAAACATCTCCAGGATCTCTGCAAAGCCAATTTTACGCAGACTTCCAAGTGTAATGACCGCCGTAAAAGGAAGATGAAAGTCAGCCGGATCTTTGATAACTCCGGTTACGGTAAATTGATATTGATTATCAAGCACTACCAGTTCCCCAACAGGATTTTTATTTTTAAATATTTTATTGGCGACCGATTGGGTAAGAACAATGCTATTTAACCTGTTGATGGCCTCTTCAGGGCTTCCTGATATAAATTCGAAATTGAAAATATCGAAGAAAGTCGAATCGGCATATACCATATTCTTTACGCTGTATGGAGTGTTGTCCCATTTTACCGTATAATCGGCGCCACGGATTCTTACTACTTTTTCGGCTATTTTCGATTCCTGGGCAATCAGGTGTCCCGGAAGCGAGGGCATCACGGCCCAATCGGTTTCCATCCGGAAAATACGGTCACGGTTCGTAATAAACTTATCGTAACGGTATTCATGTTGTGCATAAAGAACTATAAATAAAGTTACTGCCATACCACTGGATAATCCCAGCAGAATAATAATGGTATGAAATTTATTTCGCTTGAAATATCGCAGCGCTGATTTTAGGAATAAAAGGAACATGGTGTTTAATTAATTCATTTTTCGATTATTCATAATAAAGGACAATCCCATAAAATGAAATATCGAGCCTGGTCTGTATCCATCGGCCGTATGAATTTGACTGATTAGTCTGATAGTGCAAAATATAGTTGCCGGCTTTAATGGGCAATCTTGTCTTTATAAATCTGTTCGACGACGCACCTCCTGCATAAATACTGTTGGCTTCAGTCATTATCCAGACCGTATCCTCATCAGTGGTGGTAATCCATCCGTAATCACCATTCTTATCAAGCAGGCGTTTCACATCATCCTGTACTTCAACAAAAAAATACAGATTTTCACTGTCCCATTGGGTCCGGAACCAGCCCGACTGATCTTCAGGGCCTGTGATTCCTGACATAAATTCATTATCGATCGGGTAACGAGGTATCCGGTCCCATTCTCCCTTGTTTTGTCCGTCCAGTTCCAATTCCGTGGAAGAGGATAAGGAATAGCAAATGGAATCATTGGCGGGTCCCGGCAATTTTGCCAGTATCATGGTACCGTATGTGCTTGTATTCGCCCATGCCTGATCATTCAGTTTGGAATGCCATGCCAGGGAACCTTCCCTGACCTGGTTATCATTGTCGGCGACAGCAATATCGAAACCCATTAATTGCTTGAGCTCAGGACGGATCGTATCACTGTTGAACAGGGTAGTCCATGGGATAGCGATCTCGAAATTGAACCGGGTTGGAGAAACATCGTATTGTACCAGTGTTATATTTTCATAGGTTGGTGCATTTCCTGTTAGAGTGGGAAAATCATAATTAAACCTGTACTGACGGTCGTCAGCACTACTATTAAAGCCTGTTCCCCTCTCATGATTGAGATCGAAAAACATTTCCACATTATCATATTCCCAGGGAGAAAGGGACATTTCCTGAGTAAATTCTCCTACGGCAAAAATGTTAAGCACAGTATCTTTGGAAATTGAAAAAGTTCTGTTCATTCTCATATAATCCATAACCCTGCCGATTTCTGCAACCGGCTGCAGAAATAATTGATCAGGAGAAATATCATTGGGAAAGAATTTACGGTAAATACCGGTCAGACTATCGTAACGTACATGATTATCCTCCGCTTTGTATAGTATAAGATAAGACACCAGTTCGTCATATACCTTATCGCGATTCCCTGCATCAAAATTTTTTCGTATCGATTTACGTATTACGTCGTAACTATCATAAAAATTCACTGAAACACCCATCGAATCATTTCTAAGTAATGTTTTATTAAACGCATGGTATATGGGTGTATTCCAGAGTGCACCGTTTT
>CAYUAV010000093.1:0-9953 GCA_964442665.1 uncultured Bacteroidales bacterium | reverse complement strand
CAGGCATACCCATGCGATTCAATCGGAAAAGAAATGCCTGTTGTGAAGTACTTAATTGCAATAAAGCCACCTCGTTGGAAGCGCCTTTTTTAAAAGAAGGTCGGGTTTCGGTATCGAAACCCAGAATTCTTTCATCCTGCAGTGCCGGAATAAACTTGATCAATGCAGCATGGGAATCGATATAGAAAATTTCTCCTGCGAATTTTTTACCGGGAAGTTCTTCGATTTCCGCTTTGCTGATTTTTGCCCTGAACTGATTATTATTTACCATTGCATTATTCTTCCTGTCATCTGTTACTTATACTATCGTATCGTATCTGTGTATTTAAAATTAACAATTTCCTGAGGTTTATCCGCGCTTTATTTGTTTTCTTCAGTCAAAAATATCAGAATTCTGATTATAGTTTAAACATCGATGTGTCTGTACCAGATCAGTATTTTACACTTTCTTGTTCAGGGCAACCCGTCCGTCCTCCAGGAAATATACTATTTCTTCTTCGAGTAATTCTTCCATCAGAGTATTTACAATATTTTCCTTTATATCGAGTGAGAGCTGTATTTCGCCCAGGTACTGGGGATTATTTCGCAACAGGTTCATAATATCATTCTTTGTCTGGGCAAGTCTTTCAGGAGTGTTGTCATCTTCCAGTCTCGATTTGCATACATCGCAGGCACCGCAAGGAGTTCCTGTAGGTTTTCCGAAATATTTAAGGATCAGATTATTTCGGCATTCTTCTTCATTGAAGGCATATTGGAGCATGCTGTCAAGACGTTTTTTAAAACGTGTTTTGCGATCGTTGTAAAATTCATAGGATATATGTATAGATTTTTCATCGAGACGTTCTTCGGTCATTATAAGCAGTGGTGTTTTACGCATCGGGATATAACTGATAACTTTCATCTGGCCAAGTTTCACCAGATATTGATATACCAGGTCCCGGCTAATATTGGCTCTTTTTGCAATAATATCTTCATCGATTTTAGTGTAATCGGAAAATAATCCGGTATAGGAACGCAGCAGAAGTTTTATAAAACCGTCGAACTTCTGGTTCTGAATCTGGAATTTATAGAGATCATCGCGATTCAGGGTGAAAAGTATCCGTGAGGGATTATGTATTTCATCTGTCAATTCAATGTAGGCATGCTTTTCCAGGAATTTAAGGGCGTTATAGGCAATAACGGAATTAAGTTTGAAAGTTGTTGCAAAATTGTACAGGTTGAAATCGAAAGCAATGCCTTTTCCGCTGCCAATTGGAATTTGCAGATAGTTGGCCATTGCACTGTATATACGTTTAATTTCGCTGATCTCCGGGAAGTTGGCCGCCAGTCTCTGTACGGCTGATGTTTTATCATAATTATTAACAAGCAAAACAGCAAAAGCCCGCTTTTCGTCTCGTCCGGCCCGGCCTGCCTCCTGGATGTAAGCCTCAGGGGAGTCGGGCAGATCCATATGAACAACAAAACGAACATCGGGCTTATCGATCCCCATTCCAAATGCGTTGGTGGCAACCATAATGCGGATTTTATTTTTTGTCCAGCCTTCCTGTTTAAGCGACCTGATTTCATAGGAAAGCCCTGCGTGATAATAATCGGCCTTGATATTATTCCTGTTCAGATGGTCGGCTACTTCTTTGGTTTTTTTCCGGTTGCGAAGGTAAACAATTCCCGAACCACGAATACTTTTAACTACTTTAACAAGATCGGCCAGTTTGCTGTCTGTTTTCCTGACAAAAAATGTTAGATTTTTACGGGTGAACTCGCCTTCAATTACATTTTTCTCCCGGAACAGTAACTTATCCTGTATATCTTCAATTACTTCGGGTGTGGCGGTTGCAGTAAGGGCCAGCAACGGCGCCTTCGGGAAATATTTCCTAAGTTTCGCGATCTGAAGATAGGAAGGACGAAAATCGTATCCCCATTGTGAAATGCAATGTGCTTCATCGACTGTAATAAGTGAAACCGGCATGTGCGGAAGCTTGGCCTGAAATAAATCAGATGCCAGACGCTCAGGTGATATATAAAGGAATTTATAAGCGCCATAAACAGCGTTATCGATTTTTGTGACTATCTCGGGATAAGCTAACCCGGAATGCAATGCAGCGGCTTTGATATCGAGTGAAAGGAGTTTATCTACCTGGTCGTTCATCAGGGCTATCAGGGGTGAAATTACTATGCATACTCCATTCATATTCATAGCCGGAACCTGAAAAGTGATCGATTTTCCGCCTCCTGTTGGCAAAATACCCAGAGTATCCTTCCCTTGTGCAATAGCATTAATAATTTCAGCCTGTACCGGCCGGAAAGAAGAGAATCCCCAAAATTTTTTTAATATCTGAAGGTATTCATTCATACCGGAAGTATGTGTTTATATTTTCCAAAAATCCTAAAAAATGTTAAATGTCTGTTACATAAATACACAAAAATATTGTGGGGTAAGTATCCTTTTAGTGATGAATTCAATAAAATTATGCAATTGGCAGTATTTATTCTTCTCCCTGTCTCAAACTCTGCTTGTTGCATGAAAACTAATTTCATTTAATTTTGATCAATTCCTTTACAGGGACTTATTATTACGTCAATTTTTGTAATTTCGCACCACTTAATTTAATAACATCTGTGCCATGTCGTTCTTATCAGATAAAATCATTTCAGAAGGGTTGACATTCGACGACTTACTTCTGGTGCCTGCATATTCCGAAGTTGTGCCAAAAGATGTAGACCTGAAGACACAATTCAGCAGGAGCATTACACTGAATGCACCTATAGTTACAGCCGCCATGGATACAGTTACTGAGGCGACAATGGCTATTGCCATGGCACGTGAAGGGGGTATAGGTGTTATACATAAGAATATGTCGGTCGAAGAACAGGCAAAGCAGGTGAAAATAGTTAAAAGGGCCGAGAACGGAATGATCTATGATCCTATTACCATTAAAAAAGAACGGACCGTCGGAGATGCTCTCAATTTAATGAAGGAATATAAAATAGGAGGGATACCTGTTGTTGACGGGTCGCATACGCTGATTGGTATTGTTACAAACCGGGATCTCCGTTTCGAACACGATCTCGATAAAAAAATTCATGAGGTAATGACATCGAAAAATATCATTACCACTTCGCAGGAAACAGATCTGGAAAAAGCTGCTGATATTCTGCAATACCATAAAATTGAAAAACTTCCTGTGATTGATAATAAAAATAAGCTTATCGGACTTATAACCTATAAAGATATTACAAAGGCAAAAGACCGTCCAAATGCATGTAAAGATCCGAAAGGAAGACTGCGGGTTGCTGCAGCAATTGGCACCGGTTCGGATACCTTCCTGAGGGCTGAAGCTCTGGTAAAGGCCGATGTCGATGCTTTAATAATTGATACAGCTCACGGACATTCAAAAAATGTTTTGGCAATCCTGAAAGAGATCAAGCTAAAGTTCACCGGAATTGATATTGTGATTGGAAATATTGCCACAGCCGAAGCAGCAACTGATTTAATGAATGCGGGAGCCGATGCGGTTAAAGTCGGTATTGGTCCGGGATCGATTTGTACAACCAGGATTATTGCCGGAGTAGGTGTACCCCAGCTTTCAGCTATTTTCGACGTTGCCAGTGCAATGAAAGATACCAAAGTACCTATAATTGCCGATGGAGGAATTCGATATTCGGGCGATATTGTCAAAGCAATAGCAGCCGGTGCACATTCAATAATGGCGGGAGGATTATTTGCGGGAGTTGAGGAATCGCCGGGTGAGACTATCATTTACAATGGCCGGAAATATAAATCGTATCGGGGAATGGGATCCATTGAAGCCATGCAGCAGGGTTCGGGCGACCGTTATTTCCAGGATTCGGATGAAGAAATTGGTAAACTTGTACCTGAGGGTATTGTTGCCAGGGTTCCCTATAAGGGTAATCTGAACGAAATTATATACCAGCTTTTGGGTGGGCTTCGTGCAGGAATGGGTTATTGCGGAGCAGCAAACATCGAAAAGCTGAGGAAGGCAAAATTTGTCAGGGTAACAGGATCGGGTATTCAGGAAAGCCATCCTCACGATGTAACCATAACACGCGAAGCACCTAATTACAGCAGATAATAATATACACATGCAAACGTTTGATTATTAATTAAAATAATAATTCAATTATGAAAAAGCACTTCTCATTACTAGTAACATTAATCGTTTTTCAATTACTGCCGGCACAGGAAATACTTCTTACTATCGATGAACATCCAATTACAAAAGATGAATTTTTACGGATATACAATAAGAATAGTTCTATTACCGCTGAAGATAAAAAATCGGTTGATGATTACCTTGATCTGTTTATCAATTATAAACTCAAGGTAATAGAAGCTGAGAATCTGGGATATGATACCATGAGCTCTTTTATAAAAGAGATGGCCGGATATACAAAACAACTGGCAAAACCCTATACCGATAACAACGAAATGATCGATTCTCTTGTAGATGAAGCCTATAAGCGCTCGCTCGAAGAGGTTAATGCCAGTCATATTCTTCTTAAACTTGATAAAAATGCCCTTCCGAAGGATACGGCAAGGGTTTATAATCGGATAATGGCCATTCGTAACAGGCTAATGAACGGTGAATCGTGGGATGAAGTTGTTCTTTCCGAATCACCTGATACCAATAATCTGATTGGCGGCGATTTAGGCTGGTTTTCAGCTTTACGTATGGTTTATCCCTTTGAATCGGCAGCATATAATACGCCGGTAGGAGAAATTTCTATGCCTGTACGCACCGAATTTGGTTACCACCTTGTTAAGGTAAATGGAAGGCGCGCAAACCGTGGAGAAGTATTTGCATCGCATATTATGGTAACCACACCCCGAAACCCCTCTGATCTTGAGATTGAAGCAGCAAGAAAAAAAATTAACAAAGCATATGCCGAACTGCAAAACGGCGTTCCCTGGGATAGCGTGGTATTAAAATATTCCGAGCATCGGTCAACAGTTAACAGGGGAGGAAAGATCGGCTGGCTCAGAACCGGTAATTCACCCGAAGCGCTTTTAGATGCTTGTTTTACTCTTGATTCGGGCCAGTATTCCCAACCTATCCAAACGCAATATGGCTTTCATATTATACGGCCTGAACAATATAAACATGTGCCACTCTATGATAAAAATGATGAGGACTTCAGGAAAAATGTGATCCAAAACAGCTATGTACGCGAACTTACCAAAAATCAGATACTTAAAAGGATAAAAAAAGAATACGGATTTAGCTTCAACGAGCAGAATCTGGAAGAACTATATAAAGTGGCGGACAGCAGCTTATACACGGGAAATTGGAATCCCGGGGTAACAAAGGATATGCTAAAGCCTGTATTTTCAATAGGCGACAGCACTTACACACAATACGATATTGCCAAATATATTGCTTCGGTAAGGCATTCCAAAAGAGTAGGACTGAATAATTCAGTGTATGAGAAAGCGATTGATTATATCAATGATCGGATAATGAATTATGAAATTGATCGATTACCTGATAAGTATCCGGAATATAAATATCTCCTCGAGGAATACCACGATGGCATTCTGCTGTTTAACCTTACCGAAGATATGGTTTGGCGTAAGGCTGTTGAGGATAGCGCGGGCCTTCAGAAGTTCTACGACGAATTACCTGAAAAATATCAATGGGAATCGCGTGTTGCCATTACGAAATACAGCTATAAAGACAGTACATTAACTGATAAATTGATCAAGGCAGCTAAATCGAGACTTAAGAAAGGACTATCGACTGAAGATGTATCAAAGCTCGTTTGTCCGGAAGATACAATACCCTGCGTAAGTTTTGTTGAACTAAAGTATGAAAAGGGCGATAATGCCATCGCCGATTCAATACCATGGAAGGCAAAGGCAAACCTTGTTTCGCGCGATAAAAATAATATTATTTTATACTATGTTGACGCTATTTTACCTCCGCAGACAAAACAACTTAGCGATGCCAGAGGATTATATACTGCCGATTATCAAACCTATCTGGAACAATTATGGATAAAGGATTTGAGGGCAAAATATACCATAGATATAAATGAAGATGTCTTTAATGAAATTAAAAAGGAAGAAGAGTCAAATTCAGGTGACTGATAAATTATACATACATCTGGTAACAACTACAATAGTTTTTCTTTTTATTTTATTGTTGGCAGGTTGCCTGGGCTCCCGAAAAAGAGTTAATGACATTCCGGTAGCAAAAGTATACGAAAAGTATTTATATGCCTCACAGCTGCAGGGTATCGTACCTTCCGGTCTTTCGAGAGAAGATAGCTTGCTGATTGTAAAGGATCATATTGATAAATGGATTAGAAACCAGCTGCTATTATTTCAGGCGGAACAATATCTTTCACCTGAGGAAAAGAATGTAGAGAGACAAATTGAGGATTACCGGACATCACTGGTTATTTTTAAATATGAGCAGAGTTTTATTAACGAGAAACTCGATACCGTGATCAGAGAAAAGGATATTGAAGACTACTACAATAATTATTCATCAAATTTTATTTTAAATAATAACCTGATTAAAGGTTTATTCATCCAGCTTCCGCGTACGGCCCCGGAAATTTATAAAATCCGCTTATGGTATCGCTCCGATAAACCCGATTACATTAGACAGATGGAGCAATATTGCTATGCCAATGCTACGAAATTTGAATATTTCGAGGATAACTGGAAATACTTCAATGAGATTCTTAAAGAAATGCCGGTGATTTATACACGTCCGGAAAATATTCTTCAATACCGTAAAAGTTATGAAGTTAAAGATTCAACCTACTATTATTTTCTGAAAATCAGCGATTATCGTCTGGAAGGAACAGTGTCGCCGCTGGAGCTGGTTCGGGGAGACATCAGAAGCATTCTTCTGAATAAAAGAAAAATTAAACTTATACAGGAGTTGGAAGCTAATATATACAACGATGCTCTTAACCGGAGTAACTTTGTGCTTTATTAATTGCCAGCCGACATCTGAAGATTTTTACATATAAATTCAAATCAAGTGAAATTATTAATTAAAACAGTTAATCTCATAGTATTAACAACGCTTTTTGTATCTGCAATGTGTCAGCCCTATGTGGCGGATAAAATTGTAGGTGTTGTTGGTAAAAATCAGATATTATATTCCGATGTCGAAGACCAGTATCTGCAGCTTATGGCCCAGGGAATTAAACCAATGCCTACCAAGTGTCAGATATTTGAAGATCTGCTGGCTCAAAAACTGCTGGTTAACCAGTCGGCAATCGACAGCCTAGTAGTAGAGGAAGGACAGGTTGAAATGGAACTTAATGATCGTATCAATTACTTTGTAAGCCAGATTGGAACCGAAGAACGACTTGTAGAGTATTTTGGTAAATCGATAGTCGAAATTAAGGAAGACATGCGCGATGCAGTGCGCGACCAGATACTGATGCAGATGATGCGTAGAGAAATTACTTCAGCACTGACAGTTACACCTTCCGAAGTCCGCGCTTTTTACAACAGTCTGCCCAAGGATAGTATCCCATTTATCGATGCTGAAGTAGAGGTAAACGAAATTGTGATTTATCCGACAACGAGCGACGAAGCTAAATTCGATGTACGGGAAAAACTTCTCGCGCTTCGTGAGCGTATTATTAATGGTGATAATTTTGCCACCCTGGCAGTTTTATACTCCGAAGGGCCTTCAGCTCCCCACGGTGGCGATATTGGCTGGTCGACCAGAGCAGAGCTGGATCCGGCCTATGCAAAAGCAGCTTTTGCCCTGAAGGAAGGTCAGGTTTCAAAAATCGTTGAATCATCATTTGGATACCATATTATTCAATTGATCGAACGCACCGACGACCGGGTTCATACCCGCCATATACTGATGAAACCAAAAATTTCATTTGAGGCAAAAGAAGCCGCCATCCAGAAAATGGACAGCATTATTTCACTGGTCCGTTTGGATTCATTGACATTTGAACATGCAGCCATGCGGTTTTCACAGGATGAAGATTCCAGGGTAAACGGTGGTTTGCTGGTTAATCCAAATACAGGTAATACGCGCTTTGAACTGGATCAGTTTGATACTAAAGAATATTATATCATTCGCGATCTGAAGGTAGGAGAAATTTCGGAGTATTATGAATCGACCGATGATAAAGGCAACCTGGTGTATAAAGTTATACGTTTAAAATCGAAAACAGAACCGCATACGGCGAATCTCAAACAGGACTATGAACTACTGAAGCAAATGACCTCGGAGAAAAAACAAAACGAAATAGTGGATGAATGGCTTGAGGACAAGATCAAGACCACCTATATCAGGATAAGTGATCCATACTCCGATTGTAGTTTTCGGTTAAAAGGATGGCAGTAAATCCGAATATTAATAAGAACAGTTTCTTCAAAGGGAAATCACGAGCTATACCGGCTCTCATCATTTCATTCTTATATCTTATCCCGGTGTATTCACAAAAAGAAACCCGGGTGCAATTTTCTGCTGCCATTACAGAAGTTGATGCTATCCTTGGAAAAGATACCAAGCGGCTTATAGGTAATGTAGTTTTTGTTCATGAAGGAACAAAAATGTACTGCGACAGTGCTTATTTCTATTCAAACAGAAATTCGCTCGATGCTTTCAGTAATATATATATTAATCAGGGTGATACTCTGCATTTGTATGGCGATTTACTCTATTATAATGGCAATACAAAAATTGCAAAAGTCAGGAGGAATGTTAAACTAATTAACGGCGAAACGACGCTGACGAGTGATGCTCTTGACTATAATATTTCTGATGGAATAGGCTATTATACTGACCATGCGGTAATCATAAACCAGGATAATCAATTGGAAAGCAATGTTGGATATTACTATACACGATCGGATATGTTCGATTTTCAGGATAGCGTTGTTGTAACAAATCCCGATTACACAATATATTCCGATCGCATGAAATATAATACAGAAACCAAGATTACTTATTTTCTCGGTCCGACCGAAATTATTGGCGACAGTAGTTACATATATTGCGAAAGAGGTTGGTACAATACGGAAACAGATATTTCACAGTTAAATCAGAATGCATTGGTTCGGAATACAAAACAGACTGTACGTGGCGACAGCCTGTATTATGAAAAACATACAGGTTTTGGGAGGGCCATAAATCATGTTGAAATTGTTGACACTGATGAAAATGTCATATTAAGGGGGAACAGGGGAATATATTACGAATCAACTGAATATGCCAGGTTAACTGAAAAGGCCATGTTTATACAGGTATCCTCAACCAATGATTCCTTGTACCTGCATGCCGATACACTCCTTTCGGAGATCGACACGGCGGGTACCAAGTTCATCAAAGCCTATTACGGAGTGAGGATGTATAAAAGCGATATGCAGGGAAAATGCGATTCCATGTCATATTCCCTTTCCGATTCGGTTATACGGTTATATTATAGCCCGGCACTCTGGTTCAATGAATATCAGATCACTGCTGAATTCATTGAAATTCAAACTGAGCACAGACAACCAAAAACAATGTATCTGTATCGTTCATCATTTATTGTTGGAATAGAGGACAGTACTAAATATAATCAAATCAAAGGGAAGAATATGGTCTGTCATTTTAAGGATAATGAACTGTACCGTATCGATGTGAGCGGGAATGGACAAACGGTATACTATCCAAAGGACAAGGAAGAGATAATAGGCGCCAATAAAGCGGAGTGTTCCAACCTCATAATATATTTTAAAGACGGAGAGGTTAATACAATCAGTTTTCTTAACAAACCCGATGCGATACTCTACCCTCTCGATAAAGCGCCGTTAAATGAACTCCTGCTTAAGGGATTTAAGTGGATGGATAATATAAGACCTCAGGATAAGGAGGATATTTTCAGAAAATAATAAAGGGGACGTAATGTCCCCTTCTGTTAGTATTCATCTTCATTAAAAAAGAAGTCATCTTTACTCGGAT
>CAYUAV010000092.1:0-9962 GCA_964442665.1 uncultured Bacteroidales bacterium | reverse complement strand
CGAATCGGATCATCCGCTGAATATGGGAATGTTGGGTATGCATGGTAACTATGCTACTAATATCATGATCAACAAATGTGATTTACTGATCGCCATTGGTATGCGCTTCGATGACCGCGTAACAGGAAAATTATCAGACTTCGGAAGACAAGCCAAAATCATACATTTCGATATCGATCCGGCCGAAATCGACAAAAATATCAAAACTGATATAGCAGTTCTTGGCGATGTTAAAGATAGTCTGCCCCTGATAACCGAGCAAATCACAAAAAGGAATCATTCGGCATGGATTGAGGAGTTTAAAAAATTATATAAAATTGAATATGAAAAAGTCATTAAAAATGACTTTTTCCCTGAGAAGGAAGGCCTTACCATGAGTGAAGTAATACACCGAATTAATGAAAAAACAAAAGGAAAAGCTATAATTGTTACCGATGTAGGACAGCATCAGATGTTTGCGTCCCGCTATGCAAAGCTTAATAGTACCCGAAGCTTCGTTACAAGCGGCGGTTTGGGTACCATGGGATTCGGGCTCCCGGCAGCCCACGGAGCAAAAATTGGTGCCCCCGATAAGGAAGTTATCCTCTTCGTAGGCGATGGTGGAATACAAATGACGATACAGGAATTGGGAACTATTCATCAGACCAAGGCAGCTGTGAAAATTGTATTGATGAACAATAAATACCTGGGAATGGTACGTCAGTGGCAGCAATTATTTTTTGATAAACGGTATTCGGAGACTTATCTTGAAAATCCCGATTTTATCAAAGTAGCCGAAGGTTTCGGTATCAAGGGAAAACAGGTACTCATCAGATCGCAGCTCGACTCAGCCATCGACGAAATGCTCAACTCAAAAGAAGCTTATATACTCGATGTATCTATCGACAAAGAGAATAATGTTTTTCCTATGGTGCCAAGCGGAGCTTCTGTTTCAGAAGTAATATTAGAACCTCAGAAGTAATATCTAATAATCGAAAGAAAATGAATGAAACATACACAATTACGGCATTTTCGGAGAATCACATCGGTTTGCTTAACAGAATAACCATTGTATTTACCCGAAGGCAGGTTAACATCGAATCACTTACTGTTTCGCAATCGGCTATCAAAGGAATTCATAAATTCACCATTGTTGTGCACGAGACTGAAGAAAAAGTAAAGAAGGTTGTAAGCCAGATTGAAAAACAGGTTGAAGTACTAAAAGCATTCTATCACCCCGACAGTGATATTGTACATCAGGAAATTGCTCTATACAAAGTTCCTACCGAAGAGCTTTTAAAAAGCAATACACTTGAACAGACTATCCGTCAGTTTAATGCACGGATCCTGGAAGTAATGCCTGAATATACCGTAATCGAGAAGACAGGACATAAAGAGGAAACACAGGCATTATTTGACAGTTTATCAAAATACGGAGTCAAACAATTTACCCGGTCGGGCCGAGTAGCCGTCACCAAACTTAACGAGGAGTTACTTACAAAATATCTTCGCGAGGTTGAAGCAGACGAATTGGCAATGCAAAACTCATAATATCAAATATTAAAATAAACTTATACATCATGGCAAAAATTAATTTTGGAGGAGTTGAAGAAACCGTTGTAACACGAAGTGAATTTCCGCTCTCAAAAGCACAGGAAGTACTTAAAAATGAAGTTGTCGCCGTAATCGGATACGGTGTTCAGGGCCCAGCCCAGTCTTTGAACATGAAAGATAATGGAATACATGTCATTATCGGGCAATCACCTGATTTTAAAGCTGATTGGGATCGTGCAGTCGCTGATGGCTGGGTGCCGGGAAAGACTCTTTTCCCTATTGAAGAAGCTGCCAAAAAGGGTACCATTATCCAGTATCTTGTTTCCGATGCAGCACAGCGTGCTGTTTGGCCTGTTTTAAAAAAATGTCTTGACGAGGGTAATGCACTATATTTCTCACACGGTTTTTCAATTACGTATAAAGAACACACCGGTGTAATACCACCCGCAAATGTCGATGTTATTCTATGTGCCCCGAAAGGTTCCGGAACAAGTGTTCGACGCAATTTTCTGGCCGGAGCCGGCATTAATTCAAGCTTTGCCGTTTTTCAGGACTACACAGGTCGTGCCGAAGAGCGCACGCTGGCATTAGGCATCGCAATAGGTTCGGGTTACCTGTTCCCGACAACTTTTGAAAACGAAGTATATTCCGACCTTACCGGTGAAAGAGGGGTGCTGATGGGTGCACTTGCCGGTATAATGGATGCCCAGTACCAGGTTCTCCGACAAAATGGACATAGCCCCAGTGAAGCTTTTAACGAAACCGTTGAGGAACTCACCCAGAGCCTGATTCGCCTGGTCGATGAAAACGGAATGGATTGGATGTATGCCAACTGTAGTGCTACTGCACAGCGTGGCGCACTCGACTGGAGACCGAAATTTAAAGAAGCAACCTTACCCGTTTTTAAGGATCTTTATGAAAGAGTAAAATCGGGTGCAGAATGTAAACGTGTCCTGGAATCAACCGGAACTGCAAATTATAAGGAGCAACTTGGAAAAGAGCTTAAAGAACTGCGCGATTCCGAGATATGGTCCACAGGCATACAGGTACGAAAACTTCGTCCGAATACATAGAGCAACGGAATTACCATCTAAATAAATTATCGGGCCTCATTTCATCATAAATGGGGCCTTTATTCTGTCATTATGTTGAAATGTTAAAACAGGAACAAAATTTGAGTGATAAGAAATTACCATAAATTTGTGTAAATCATTTTATTTTGGACGAACATAAGTTTGAAAAACAAAAATTCCTGCACTCTCTCGGGTTTGGGGTTTTTTTTGTAGTTCTGCTTTTCCTGATAAAAAGTATTGAAACACTTTTTAACTTCGATCTGGCCCGTTATGGTATATTTCCTCTTGAGTTAAAAGGCCTGCCGGGAATATTTTTTGCTCCTCTCATACATGGAAGTTGGGAACATCTGCTGAACAACAGTGCTCCCCTTCTTGTGCTTACTGTAACGCTTTTCTATTTCTATAGAACTATTTCCTACAAAGTTTTTTTTCTTATTTATTTCATACATGGTTTCTGGCTTTGGTTTTTCGCCCGCGATGCTTACCACATTGGTGCCAGCGGCATAATTTATGGATTAGGTGCTTTTTTGTTCGTAAGCGGGATTATCCGTAAAAATTCACATTTACTGGCTATATCAATGCTTGTGGTCTTCTTATACGGAAGTATGGTATGGGGCATCTTCCCGAGAATTGTAACTATTTCATGGGAGGCTCACCTGACAGGCACCGCATCGGGAATATTACTGGCATTTTATTATAAACAATATGGCCCGGCACCAAACATTGGCCGGTGGAAACACGAACCAACCGACGATGATAACGATTCAGTAATGACTCCTGACGATGAATACTGGAAAATGGTTGAAAAGCGAACCGAAGAAGAGAGAACTACAAAAAATGAATCGGAACGCTGGACAAATTCCCTGTTTGATTGATCACATTTAAAAAAGATAACTAATTTTAAGGTACTATATACTTTGGTTTTAAAACATATAAGTAAAGCCCGATGAAGTTAAACCTATTTATCACTTTCATTTCATTAAGTATTACTTCACAATTATTTTCTCAGGCACTCGAAGAACGGGAAAGACAGATTGCAACTCAGAATCATATCAGGACCAAAACTCAGATCGATTATAAATATCTTGCGGGAAAACCTTCAAAAACAGGAGTTATTACTTCAAAAACTTACTATTCGCGCTCAGGCGAAATAATGCGGGAAGATTATATCGATTCGAAAGGTCAGGTAAATAACAGTGAAATTTATGACTACGATCAGAATAATAACAGAACACGATACCAGAGAGAAGGATCGGGGGGCACCTATAAAAAAGTATCGGGTTACGACGGAAGAAATAAACTGGTAGTTGAAGCCGGATTTAACGGTTCTGAAAATTTCCGTAACGAATTTAATTACGATAATACCGGAAAACTACAGGAAGCAACGTACACTATCAATGGCAATCTTCAGCAAAAACTGGTTTACGAACATTCGGGAAGTACAACTCATGTTAAAACATACATGCACGGTTCAATCCTGATATCAAACATTAAAATGGTTTATGACAATAAAGGAAATATTATCGAAGAAACAACATATGGTATCGATGACCGCGAATTGGAAAAAAAAGTATACAAATACAACTCTTCATCTCAGCTTATTGAGGAAACAAAAACACAAAAGGGAAAATTCTATTACCGATACATATATAATTATGATTCAAGAGGCAATATATTAAGTATTTACGAAGAAACACTCGCCAAGAATAAATACGCAAAAAAAATATATTCATACGATTCGGCAGGGAACCTCACAGAATATAAGTGGAGAAGAAATCCGGATGAAGAATTCAATGTGAAAACCTATTCATACGATGCCAGGGGAATCTGTCTTACCGAACATACTTATTATCCCAGTACAAAATTTGAGTTACTCTCTAAATACGAGTATGAGTTCTATTAATTATTACCCTGTACATGATATTGCATATTCATCCGGATAATCCGAGCGTTCGGCAAATCGAAATGGTGGTCGAAGTTTTAAAAAAAGGAGGTGTTATTATTTATCCTACCGATACTGTTTATGGTCTTGGTTGCGATATTTTTAATGCCCGTGCAGTTGAAAAAATTGCCCGTATCAGAGGATTAAAAGTCGAAAAGGCTAATTTTTCATTTATTTGTCACGACCTGAGTCATCTTTCGCACTATACACGTCAGATCAGCAATCAGGTGTTTAAAATCATGAAACGGTATCTGCCCGGGCCGTTTACCTTCATACTCGAAGCAAATAGTAACGTTCCCAAAATATTTAAAAACAAAAAGAAAACAATAGGAATAAGAATACCTGATCATAAAATACCGCTGGAAATAGTTAAGAGGTTGGGAAATCCCATCCTGACAACTTCGATTCATGATTATGATAAAGTAATAGATTATACTACCGATCCCGAACTTATCCATGAAAATTTCGGTCATTTGGTCGATATGGTAATTGATGGAGGTTATGGAAGTAATGTTCCTTCAACAGTGGTAGATTGTACAACCGATCCACCGGAAATTCTCAGGCAGGGACTGGGTATTTTTGAAATTTAATTTTAGTTGATGTTACCGGTCTTCTTCAACATCTATATCAGGAAGTTCCAACAGATAATTCTCCAGCAGTAGCGCCTTAGCCAGATAATTTGCTCTTAAAAATGTATTAATGGCCTGTTCAGGTATTTCTACTATAGGTCCCCCAATATTAAACGATGTATTAATAAGAATGGGAGGTTGCCCGGTTACTTCACTAAACCTTCGAAGCAACTTAGTTAGAAACGGATAATACTCCTCCGAAACAGTCTGAACTCTCGCAGAATTATCTACATGGCATATTGCCGGGACTATTTTCTTAGTATTTTCCTTGCAGTGCGCATTAATTGTCATGAAGGGAGCTTCGTCGAAAGGGGCATCAAAGTAATCATGAAGAGCCTCTTTTAACACTATGGGTGCTACCGGCCGGTACCACTCCCTGCCTTTTAGTCTGTTCATTAACTCTAACATTTCCGGTTTACGGGGAGAAGACAGGAAACTCCTGCTGCCTAATGCCCTGGGGCCGAATTCAGATCGACCTTTGAAGAGACAAACTACTTCATCTTTTTTTAAATACCCGATAAGCTTATTGATCTGTTCATCTTCATCATCAATACGGGTCGCTTCGAAAGGTAAACCCCACGTTTTATCGTAAATAGCCATTTCAACCAGGGGTATCTGATAAGGCTTGCCCAGACATGTATTGTAGACTTTCGTTGTGTAAACACGCTTTTCACCTTTCAAGACATTATAATATCCCCAAAGGGCCGCCCCTATTGCATTGCCGGCATCGTTAGCTGCCGGCTGAACGAAAAGCTTTTCGAATGGTGTTTCTTTTAATATTCTGTTACATGCTGTGACATTCAGCATACTTCCCCCTGCAACACAAAGATTTTTACTGCCCGTTAGTTCATGGGCATGGCGGGCCATTTTCAGGATATATTCTTCCAAAATGAGCTGGCCTTCATAAGCAAAAACGGCATTATTATAATCTTCCAGCGATGTCTTCCGATAATTCCAGGCTACAAAATTTTTTAAGTCCCACCCGAATAATTTTGCAGGATTCATCGACGGATCAGAATCGAATACCTTTCCCTTGCTTCTCAGGTAACGGATCATTTTGGTCATTTCAATAACATAGTGATGATCTTTTTCCTCAATTACATCCGGTAACTCTACCTTATATTTATTGGCTGACGATCCGACTAATGCTCCAAGTCCCCGTCGACTTTTTCGACGCAATTTATCATTAAAGTAATGAGCAGCATATCCCATAAGCTTGCCCCCACTGCGCTGCGTATTATCCTTCCCGTAATCGCCATTGGGATCGGGACTCAACAGCAGAATAGTGCTGTAGAGCGTATATAGTTCGGGAATACTGATCTCGCCAAAATTCAAAAAATCCAGAAAAACTGGTTCAATCTTAGTTCCCTTACCATGATAAATGGAATAATTTTCTTTTTGTGAACCTTTATTATGAAGCCCTCCGTTTACATCGAGCGAAAGAATGGCAGCCTCTTCAAACGAACTTGGATAAAAGGCCGAATATGCATGGGCTAAATGATGCCCGGGTCGTTCCACATTAATAATCTTGTCCCAGGGAATACCAATCATTTGCATTTTCAATGACTCGATAGCACTTTCATATACTGCATTCACAATCCATAAATCAACTTTATCGGGAGTAATACCCAGGTAATCACAACAATATCGTATCGATAAATAAGGGATTATTCTGCCATAAGGTGACCGCCCGTCACAATGTTTAACTCCGTTTAGTCTTTCCTCTTCAATTGCTACTTTTATCTCGCCGTCAATTACTGCAGCACAGGCAGTATCGTGACTCATATTAATACCAAATACTATTTTTGAATCCATGAAAAAAAAATGAAATACTACATTTTACTCCTGTCGGAGCTACTGCTTCTTTTAAAATTAAAGCCCCAAATATAGTTTAAAATATTCATAGCAGATAATGTAACATTTGATAAAGCATAATGTTACATACCGATAATAGTATTAGTAACAAAATGATTATCTTCAAGCCCTGTTTTAATACCTAATAAGTTTATTTTTTTTGCTGATGGATACTACAAAACAATCGCTCTCTTTAAAGGAAAAACTTGGATATGGATTTGGTGATTTAGCTTCAGTACTTTACTGGCAGACTTTCATGCTCTATTTCACTTATTTTTATACCGATGTGTTTCTTATTCCCGCTTCTGTTGCTGCTACAATGTTTCTGATCAGTCGTATTTGGGACGGGATTAACGATCCGATGATGGGAATTCTCGCTGACCGGACTAATACCCGATGGGGAAAATTCAGACCCTATTTGTTATGGCTTTGTGTGCCCTTTGCTGTTATTGGAGTATTGACATTTACAGTTCCAAACTTCGGATTGACAGGCAAAATAATCTGGGCGTATTCCACCTTCATTTTAATCATGATGCTTTATACGGGCATTAATATTCCGTATACCTCTCTTCTGGGTGTTATTTCAGCCGATTCACATGAAAGAACTTCAGTTTCTTCAATAAAATTCTTATTCGCATTTTCAGCCGGTATAATTGTATCCGCCACTTTGCTCCCCATGACAAGAATATTCGGAGGTACTAACGAGGCTAAAGGATGGCAGGTGTCCTTTATTATTTATGGGCTTGCTGCAATTGCATTCTTTTTAATCGCCTTTAAATCGACACGTGAAAGGGTACGCCCGCCAAAAACACAACACACATCAATAAAAAACGACCTGCGCGATCTGGTTACCAACAAACCATGGCTTCTTCTTTTAGCCACCACTATTACATTCATTCTTTTTGTCGCCATCCGAAGCAGTGTTACAGTACACTATTTTAAATATGTCATCGGCACACAAGAACTAAAATTACCATTTCTCAGTTCGCGAACCTATGATTTTATAGCTCTTGCTTCTGCTTATAACACTATAGGTCAAATTTCATCTTTTATTGGTGTTCTGATGGTAGCCTGGTTTGCTAAAATAATCGGCAAGAAAAAAGCATTTGTTACACTGTTTATCATCGCTATTTTCAGCACCGGAATTCTTTACTTCCTTACTGCCGAGCAGTTAGGACTTATTTTCTTTTTCCAGATTACCGGATCGATGACAGGCGGTCCGCTTAGTGTATTGATTTGGGCCATGTATGCCGATACTGCCGATTATGGCGAATGGAAACGGGGAAGAAGGGCAACAGGATTAATTTTTTCCGCATCTACCATGTCACAAAAATTTGGTTGGGCCTTTGGAGCATATTTAGCACTCAATTTAATGTCTAAGCTCGGATTTAAACCCAATGAAGCACAATCTGCCGAAAGTCTACGAGGACTCCTTTTACTCTTTAGCCTTATCCCCGCAGGAATGGGTATTTTATCGACCCTGATATCGGTTATCTATCCTTTAAATGACAAACGGGTAAAAGTAATTGAAACAGAACTCATTGAAAGAAGAAAACAAGCCGATAATAATAAAATATAAAAACGATTTATTAGGGAACCAAACGGGCATCTCAGAATCGTATCGGGTTGCCCGTTTCATTTTAAATAATCAACCATGCAATACGGATACTTTGATGACAGGAATAAAGAATATGTAATTGAACGCCCCGACACGCCGGAATCTTGGAGCAACTATCTCGGATCGACAGTTTATGGTGCCATTATTACCAACAATGCAGGCGGATATAGTTTTTATAACTCGGCTGCCGACGGCCGTTTTATGCGTCTGCGACCCAATACCATTCCCATGGACCAACCCGGCCGTTATATATATTTTCACGACAGGGAAACCGGGGATTTCTGGTCAGCTTCCTGGCAGCCGGTTGGTAAACCGCTAAACGAGTATAAAACTATATGCCGCCATGGAACGGCATATACCATTATAACCTCAGAATATAAAAATATTCTGTCCGAAACCTGTTATTTTGTTCCGCTCGGAGAAACCTTTGAATGCTGGTACCTGAAAATCAAAAATACCGGCAGTACAAAGCGTAACCTTCGTATGTTCACCTATACCGAATATACCGGGCACTGGAACCTCTGGTTAGATATCGTTAACCTGCAGTATACACAGTATACTATGGCTATAAAGGTTACAGACAATATTATCGACCATGGTACCAACGTTAATCTGAACTTTGATCCCGATGATCTGGAAGAAGGCGGTCAGGGAAGGCATACATTTTTAGGTATAGCCGGCGCTAAAGTTACCGGTTACGATACCGACCGGAAAAAATTCATAGGACCCTATCGTTCCTATCATAATCCGCTTGTTGTTGAAAATGGCGAATGTACAAATTCCATTGCCACAAGCGATAATGGTTGCGGTACTTTACAAACCGATATAGAACTGGCACCGGGGGACGAAAAAGAACTTACCGTGGTCATGGGTTTTGGTATTGCCGAAAGACACGGTAAAAAAGCTATAGAAATCTATAGTAAACCGGGTAAGATAACGGAAGAATTTAACAAGCTTAAAAATCACTGGCATACCCGCTTGCAGGGAATGACCGTTGAAACCCCCGATACGGAATTTAACAGCATGATAAATGTGTGGAGTCCTTATAACTGTCTGATAACCTATGCATGGTCAAGGGCAGCCAGCCTGGTTTATAACGGAGAACGCAACGGGCTGGGGTATCGTGATACGGTTCAGGACATCCTCGGTGTATTGCATTCCATACCCGAAGAAGCTGTGAAACGGCTGGAACTTATGCTTACGGGTCAGGTTTCAACAGGAGGAGCCATGCCGGTAGTAAAGCCATTCTCCCACAAACCGGGAAAGGAAGAACCGCCCGTTGAAGAAGAATACCGTTCCGATGATTGTCTCTG
>CAYUAV010000091.1:0-10048 GCA_964442665.1 uncultured Bacteroidales bacterium | reverse complement strand
ACGTTCACACTGCGGGATGAGGTTTTTTGTAATCATTTTGCTTTTGGAAAGACAACTACAAGTTACTTATTTGAATAAATAACAACTCCCCATTAAACTCCATGCCTTGCACGTTGCTTAACAATCAATTTCTCAGGTTTCTTTCAACGGGGCCTTTCATTGTAAAAATCTCAATGTATTTACCCCTTCAAAAAACGATTTTACATGTTCTACAATTGGCCTTTTTCTGCTTCCTTAAACTTCTAACACCGTCCGATACATGCAGATCAGGCTCCGGATTCAATTAAAAACTTTGACGGCATATTTTCCTTTCCTCCAGCAATATACAGCTATTTTTTTTTACAAGGTTTTTTAAGTTTTTTTATGAAAAATTATGTTTTGGTATGCAGGTGACTGGTGGGTTATACCCACTCCAACCCCTCCCTATGCTTAGGGAGGGGCAAGGGGAGGGTACAAAAATACTGCTTCAATTTTTTGTAAAACCTTTTCCATATCCTTTAACTCTTCATTTCTGATCCTTAAAACCCGGTAACCTTCCTGTATCAGAATTTCGTCCCTTCGTATATCCCTTTCTTTTTGCCTGTCATGAACAGGGCCATCCAATTCGATTATCAGTTTTTCAGTCGCACAATAACAATCTGCTATAAAGAAAAAATATTCCGTTCCCATGTTCTCATAAATAACAGGATACTGACGCAGGAATTTTTTTCCTTTTCTTTTCCGTTTACGAAGATACTGCCAAAGGATAAGTTTCTCGGGCGTAGGGTTTTTTCTGAACTTTCTTGATAATTCTTTTATTTCATTATAATGCATGGTTGTATGGGTGGGTTTTGGTTTATACCCACCCCAACCCCTCTCTAGTCATAGGAAAGGGCAAGGGGAGGGTATAAAATTATTCATCACTTAATACCCTGCAGCTCCTTCCGGATATAAAGAATAATTTTCCAGCGGTCATCAGGTCTTACAATGCTGCCATGTGCTCCCATAACACCATAGCCATAGGTTATGGTATGGAAAATTTCACCATCGGGTATGGAATCTACTTTTCTGTTTACCAGTGAGGCGGGAGGAAACGGGAAAAGTCCGCTTGTGTAAAGATAGCCTTTTCCATCGCCGTGTGGGCCATGACAGTTAAAACAAATACGTTCAAACATTACTTTTCCCCGGGCAAGGTTTTCTTCCGTGTAATCGTATGGATTTTTAAGCTCCTTACCCGCAAGGGTTCTGTCTTCCAGGTCTTTTGTATAAGGAAGCGGCATGTACCCTCTGGCTATGGTTCCTTCGGGCGGCTGGCGCATGGTTGAACGATCGGCAAAATTAGGATTCTCCGAATAGGCTTCATAGGCTCTTGAATCGACCATATCGGGGAAATAGGTATACCCTGTGCTGTTGTTATCGCGGTCACAGGCAGATAGTGAAATAAGAATTATAATTACAGACAAGTAGATCAATTTATTAAAAGGGGAAGGCTTCAGGAATATCGGATGCAAAACTATGAATAAACTACCAGTTGGATTTTTATCCCGAGGTAAAATACACAACCTCTTTAATCCCCCTCTCGAGAGGGGGAAGGAGGGGGCGTGTACTTTTTCCACTATCATTTTTATAATTCCTTTTAGTATTGACATTGTCATTTCTTTAATACTGCGTATGGTATTCCAGACTTTCTTTATAAAACGGATGATTCGAAGGAACCAGGTTTGCTTTGGCAAGTGCCCTGAACACGATCCATAGGAAGAAACCCAGGAAACCTAGTGTCATGGCTATTTCGATAAAACCTATCTTTGCGTTAGCTCCAGCCGATCCCGGCATGACCATCAGGTAAAAATCGATCCAGTGACCGATAAACACGGCAATTGCAATAAGTGCCAGTATTACCGGAATACGTTTCGAATTGCGGGTCATCAAGCCCAATAACGGAACAGAAAAATTAACGGTGATATTTAAAAAGAAAAGCAAATTATATTCTTTAAGCCGTTCCACAAAATATACGGTTTCCTCAGGGATGTTACCGTACCAGATGAGCATATATTGCGAAAACCACAAATAGGTCCATAAAATACTGAAGGCAAAAAGATACTTACCCAGATCGTGCAGATGCTCCCTGTTCACATGAGGCAGATAACCGAAAGCACGGAGAACAATAACGATCAGAATGATCATGGCTGTACCACTTACCAGTAGTCCGGCAAAAACGTACCAGCCGAAAAGGGTGCTGAACCAATCCGGATCGATCGACATGAGCCAGTCCCATGCAGCCATGGAACTGGTTATGGCAAAGAATACCATAAAAATTCCGGCTACCGTATTTGTTCTTTTAAAGTATTTCAGGTCGGCATCCCTGTCCTGCCGGAGGGAGTTGATCCTCCACCATCTGGCAAAGAATATCCAGCCTCCAAGGTATATGAAGGTACGGATGCTGAAAAACGGTACATTTAAATACGCTTTTTTAAGCTGAAGCACCTCGTCGCCGGGATCGGGATGTACCCAGTGAAAGATATGATGCAGGTTAAACCACATTCCGGCAAGCACAATCAGCATCAGGACCAGACCGGCCGGCAGGAACATCATCATGGCTTCGGGAATACGCTGAATACTGGTCTGCCAGCCCGAGGTACCCAGGGCATGCAGCGCAAGAAAAACCATTCCCGCAAGCGATATCATAATAATGTATACCGTATTCATATGGAAATTGGACCAGAAACGGGTACCATGATCATGGGTGAAAAATAATGCTGCCGCCATCCCTGATATTCCGATGAGGATAAGCAGCAACAAGGGGATTTTATACCGGGCTGTAAAGTTGAATGTTTTATCCATCAGTAATTCTTTGATAGTTCAACATCGGCCTTAAGTGCAATACCCTTAGCCCCGGTTTTATTCAGGGTCTCTTTTATTTTCACGATATTCTTATCGGAAATATCGCCATGTATACCAACAAGCACAACGAACCGGTCGTCCGTGATTTTTTCATCGTGAATAAAAGGATTTGCCCCGGGCCCGATCTTCGAACGCATCAGAAATGCGAACACCATGGCAAATGCCGCGAAGAGCACCGTCATTTCGAAAGTAACCGGAATAAAGGAAGGGATGGACAGGAAGGGTTTTCCTCCGATATTCAGGGGATAATCTTTTGTAAATATCCATTCCTGGAACCAAAACCCGCAAACTGCTCCAACAGCTCCACCGATAAATCCTACCCGTGATATCCAGGAACGCCGGTATCCCAGTATTTTATCCAGGCCGTGGACCGGAAACGGGGTAAGGACATCGAGAATTTCAATACCTGTGTGTTTCAGGGTTCTTAGTCCCCCGACTAATTTTTCATCGTCATCGTAGTATGCTTTGATATACTTTACCTGCGCCATAGTTTAGCAGTTAGTTGTGTTTTTTAAGGTATTTTTCACTTGAATTTTTAAGCACACTTTTCACCTCGGCAATGGCAATTACCGGGAAAAAACGCACAAAGAGCAGGAACAGGCTGAAAAAAATACCCAGCGTCCCGACAAAAATAGCAATCTCGAAAACAGTCGGTTTATACATCGACCAGCTTGAAGGCAAATAGTCGCGATGAAGCGAAGTGACAATAATTACAAAACGCTCGAACCACATTCCGATATTAATAAATATCGAGAGAAAAAAGGTAAAGATCACATTCCTGCGTAATTTCCTGATCCATAACAATTGCGGTGATATTACATTGCATGTCATCATGGTCCAGTAAGCCCATGCATAGGGGCCCAATGCCCGATTATAGAAAGCATACCGCTCGTAAATAACACCCGAATACCACGACATGAACAACTCGGTGATATAGGCGATACCGACAATGGAGCCTGTAGCTATAATGATCTTGTTCATTGACTCAATATGCCCGACAGTGATATATTCTGTAAGATTCATGGTTTTCCGGGCTACAATCATAAGGGTGAGTACCATCGCAAATCCCGAAAAAATAGCACCCGAAACAAAGTAGGGCGGAAAAATTGTCGTGTGCCATCCCGGTACTATCGATGTGGCAAAATCGAAACTCACAATGGAATGAACCGAGAGGACAAGAGGCGCTGCCAGTCCGGCAAGGATAAGACTCATTGATTCGTGTCGTGACCAGTGTCGGGCCGAACCTGTCCATCCGAAACTCAGGAATTTATAAACAGGCCTTAGTATTTTAACTTTTACCTTATCGCGAAGCGAAGCGATATCGGGCAGAAGTCCCATATACCAGAAAAGCAGCGAAACCAGGAAATAGGTCGTAATGGCAAATACATCCCACAACAGCGGTGAATTAAAATTGACCCAAATTCCGCGGGTATTCGGATAGGGAATGATAAAATATCCGAGTGGCAGACGTCCCATATGGATGAGCGGAAAAATGCCGGCACACATCACCGCAAAAATAGTCATGGCCTCGGCCGAACGGTTGATACTTGTTCGCCATTTTTGACGGAAAAGAAGGAGTATTGCCGAAATAAATGTACCGGCATGCCCTATTCCGATCCACCAAACCAGATTGGTAATAGACCACCCCCAGCCTATGGTACGGTTAACGCCCCAGAGTCCTATCCCCTTCCATACGGTCATAGCCATAGCTAAAAGACCAATGGTTGCTGCCGTTGATGCAATCGTAAACCCTATAAACCAATATATAGTCGGTTTATGCGAAACCGGTGCGGTGATATCGGCAGTAATCGTTCTGTAGTCTTTATTGCCTTGTATCAGAGGCTCTCTTAAAGGGGAAACGTACATGCGATGTTCTGTTTTTTATACGGAATCAATTTATATCAATACTACAAATTTTTTATAGAGATATTTTGGTAAATACAATATACCACTTGCCTGCCCGGCAGAAGGGGTTACAGGGAGTGTATAATATATTCTGAAATAAAAATTCAATTTCAATTTATCCACGATTTATTCTATGTTATGTTTTCTTCATCATCATTCCGATTGTAAACTTTTGTCAGATATCCCACGGATGGCAGCGTATGAAGTTCTTCCAGCAAATGATAGTTCCTCGGGTCTTTAAAGAGCCGTGAAACTTTACTCTCGGGATCATTCATATCGCCAAATACGATAGCCTCGGCAGGGCAGGCCTGCTGGCAGGCAGTTTTGATTTCGCCATCTTCAAGCGTTCGGTTTTCTTTTTTGGCATTCAGTTTTTTCTCCTGGATGCGCTGTACACACAGAGAACATTTCTCGATCACTCCTTTGGCACGAACTACTACATCAGGATTTAAAACCATCCGTCGCAGATCCACTGTCATTCCTTCGGGGTCAACCGTATTGTTTTTAAAGGAATCGGCAGTAGTATAGTCGAACCAGTTAAAACGGCGTACCTTGTACGGACAGTTGTTGTTGCAATACCTTGTACCGATACAGCGGTTGTATGCCATCTGGTTGAGCCCTTCGTCACTGTGATTGGTCGCTGCCACGGGGCACACATTTTCGCAGGGCGCGTTATCGCAATGCTGGCACATCACCGGCTGACGATAGGTCTTCGGATTGTCCGCATCGCCCTCATAGTAGCGGTCGATCCGTATCCACTGCATTTCATGGGCCCGCATGACTTCCTTTTTACCTACAACAGGTACATTGTTCTCGGCCGAACAGGCAATAACACAGGCACTGCATCCGATACATTTATTCAGGTCGATCGACATACCCCAGTGGTGACCGGGAAATTTATGTTCTTTATAGAGTGTGGTGAGTTGTTTTTCTATCTCTTCATGCATTTCATTACCCGAAGCCGGATTACGCAGATACTCGGTTAGCGGTGTTCCCCGCACAATAGCACGGCCTTCCATGGAATGATGCGGTTGTACCTGGGCGAAAGGATTGAACCCGTTGGTTTTTACAAGCGATGTAATCGTATTATGATATAACCTCGTTCCTTTATCTATCCGTATCAGGTTAGCTACATTTTTCCCCACACCATCAGCTACCTTTCCGGAATGAGTTCTTCCGTATCCAAGCGCCGCAGAAAGTGTTCCTTTTGCCTGGCCGGGCTGGATAAAAACAGGAAGAAGTATTGTATCATTAACAGCAACAATATCTCCTGAATTCAGATTCAGAGCAGATGCATCACCGGGCGACATACACAGATAATTATCCCAGGCAATTCGCGATACCGGATCGGGTAATTCCTTCAGCCAGGGATTATTGGCATGTTTCCCGCCGCTTATTCCTATTTTTTCATACAGGATTAATTCAAAATTGCTGAAAGATTCAGGAAAACCGGCAAAAGCTTCCGAAACAGATTGGTCCGAAAAATTATGCGATCTTGATGAAATACTTTCTCGTTTTTCAAAAATACCATCATGCACACAGGTATTCCAGAAGTTATAGAAATTTGTCTCCCTGCTTTTACTGAAATACTGTTTCTCCCAGTAAGATTTCAGGTAATCGTAGTATTTTGTATCGTTTCCTGCCCATACAAGCAGGCTTTCCTGTGCCTGTCGTGTATTAAATAACGGACGTATGGCAGGCTGAACCAACGAATATTTTCCGGGCTTGATTTCAGCATCATTCCACGATTCGAGGTAATGGTTATCCGGACAGATATAATTCGAGATTTCGGCGGTCTCGTTTCTGTGGGTTGCTAATGAAACCACCAGCTCACATTTTTTCAATCCATCTTTGAGTTGTTCCGACATAGGGAAATCGTACACCGCGTTAACATCATAAAAAATGACTGCTCCGGGAGTGTCCTTTTCCAACGACTCGACAAAGCGGATCATATCTTCGTCCTTTCCTTTACGGTTCAGCATCGGGTTATCCAGATCGATGGTATTACCGTAATTATCGAGCAATACGTTCAGTGCATTTACAATTACCTGAATATCCGGATCGTTCGATCCGGAAACGATCAGCGATTTTCCATAGAATCTGATAAGTTCCCTGGCAAGATCACTGATATCAATTGCAGATTCGGGGCAGGGATAGGTTTTTCGGCCCATACCGGCTGCTATTGTATTGTATAAATTGACCAGTATAACTTTTTCTTCAGAAGGTTTAATGGTTATGCGGATATCGGCATTACTGCCTGTCAGCGATAAACCGGATTCTATCTGAATATGTTTTGAGAGTTTTTTCTGGCCATCGGTAAGGCTTCGTGTTCTTGAATATTGTTTTGCAAATTCGACAGGTGCAAGCCAGGTACCCAGAAAATCAGCTCCGAAACTTACAATGATTTCGGCCTTATTAAAATAATAGGAGGGAACTGCAAAAATGCCAAATGATTTCTGGTTTGCTTTAAGCATACCTGATGCAGAGACAGCGTCGTACTGTATATGCTCGACTGTTGGATATGTATGGGAAAATTCCTTTATTACTTCGAGTGTTGCCGGACTTATGATTGTTGGAGTAAGTAAAACGATTTTCTTCCCGTCAGTCGATAATTCCTTTAATTTTCCTGCGATTGCGTTATCAATATCTTCCCAACTTGATTCTTTACCATTGACAGAAGGGAATGTATACCGGCTATCGTCGTACAGGCTCAGTACCGATGCCTGTACATTGGCACTGGTCCCCCCCCGGGTTACGGATGATAGTTCGTTACCCTCTATTTTTATCGGTCGACCCTCTCGAACTTTTACCAGGATACTGCAATATTCAAGTCCGTCATAGAAAGTCGATGCATAGTAACTGGCAATACCGGGAGTTATTTCTTCCGGCCGGATAAGATAGGGTATTGCTTTACGTACAGGTTGCTCGCAACTGGCCGCAACTGCTGCTGATGCAATACTGAAACCAAATATCTTCAGGAAATCACGTCTCGATGTGGAGGATTGTAAGGTCTCATCATCGAAATAATCTTCCAGTGTTGTATCCGGTGCCTTCGTTATATTAACATGCGAAACCGGGTTCGCCGGCTTTTGTATATTTTCATCCAAACTTATCCAAAGTTTTTTCATACCAAGAATCAGTTGCTTTCTTAGTTAGTAATGACATCTCATGCAGTTTGTGCCCCCTATATCCTTTACCAGCACAGAATCGATGATACCTTCCTTTAATTTATTATGATATTCTTCGAATAGTGTCGAATAATAGGCGTTGTTTTCAAAATCTACTTTTCGTGTCCGGTGACAATCGAGGCACCACCCCATGGAAAGGTCTGAATACTGGTAAATAACATCCATTTTCTCCACGGGTCCATGGCATTCGGCACAATCAAGTTTTCCGGCATTCACATGCTGGGCATGGCTGAAAAATACATGATCAGGCAAATGATGTATCCTCACCCATTCAACCGGAGTCATGGTTTCTATAGCATTACGTATTTTTGCGATCTCAAACTTCCCCGAGCGTGTACCTTCAACAACAAGTGTATGGCAGTTCATACAAAGGCTAACAGGCGGAATTCCGGCGCTTTTGCTTGTCTCGGCAATATTATGGCAGTATTCGCAGTCGATCCGGTTATTACCGGCATGAACTTTATGTGAGAATTTTATAGGCTGAAGCGGTGCATAATGTGCCTGCCTGCCAATATTGATGGCTTCTATAACCACAACACGCATCACATATATTGCTGCAGCCAGTATAATTACCAGATGAACAGCTTTAAAACGGATTTTATGTGTAAACAGCAAATCGATAGTTGCTGCCAGTCCGATAATATTTATAAGTATAAAAAGTAAAAGATTGGTTCGCACGGGTTTTTTCAAGGGTTTCTCTTCAAGGTTCAGCTTTTCCAGATAAGCCTGTAAGAGAACCGCATGGTCGTTGGTGATGGCATACCCGGAATGCACTTCCTGCATTTTTTTCCCGACAGGATTATTTACAACTTTTATAAGATCCTCAATATTTTTACCGGAATATGTGCCTGCGATATCGTATGCCGAAGGATTCCAGTTCAGCGTATCGGTATAATTCAGATAATGGCAATCGGCACAGGCTTTTACACCTCTGCCGATGGGGATTAATCCGTAAAATAACCGCTCAGCTCGCTTCATATCGAATCCTCCGACCTGGTATGAAGTGTCACTGGCATGAACAATAATATCATTACCGGAATGTTCTTCAGAAGCAAAAATTTGAGCAGTAAATAAGAAAGAAAGTATAAGTATAAATATGTGTATTCTTTTTATAAAAAAAGTGAGTATTTCTTCTATCATAGAAACAATATTGGCATCTGAATTATTACCTTGAATATACCCGTTTAAAAACAAAACAAATATAATTTTTATTCAGCATCAGTACTCTTAATAGGCATAACTTAAAAATAATTTGGATTGATTTTGGTTCAATCGGAAATAAAATTAGATAAAAAGCCCAATAATACAAACCATACAGGTTTTATAGAAGATAACGGGGAATAAAACTTATTTAGAATCAGATGCTATCTGTAAAGATGAATAAATCCGCGTTGATTGTATTTGTTAACAGGATCACCCTCAACAGCTTCCAGAATATAAAAATATACACCGGTATTAAGCTTGAGTCCCGTATTTGATTTTCCGGTCCAGTTAATGACGGGCGATGTCTGGGAAAAAACCAGCAAACCGTAACGGTTATAAACTTCAAATTTCAAAACTGTGTTCAGGTTATGAGGATCGATGGTATAGAAGTTTTCAATTGAAGGAACAAATACATTCGGTATCCGAATTCCTTCATAAACCTGTATTGCATCGGTATATTGCGATACGCAGCCGTAGTTATCCTCAATACGCAGCACAACCTCGTAGGTGCCTGTATTAAGTGTTACCGTATCGATGGCAATATCCTGGTTACTGATATTGATTATAAAGTCATGACTCCGATCGTCGTTACCTGTGAGCAAATGGTAACGCCACATAAAGAGATATGTGGCTGAGGGATCGGTTATCTGATCAAGAGGAATAAGCCGGAAATTATTTCCGGTTGCATATTCTTCGTACCGGAACACAGAGAGCAGGGTACGATGAACAGTGATTAAACCGGTCTTTACAACTGCCGAATCCACGTAACCGTTAATAACCATAGCAACAGTGTATACTCCCTCATTTTCATAAGTAATGGTATCCGGATCAATAATGGTCAGAGTATCGCCAAAACCAAAGTGCCAGTCGAT
>CAYUAV010000090.1:0-10139 GCA_964442665.1 uncultured Bacteroidales bacterium | reverse complement strand
GTTTATCTTCAAAATCGAGTGTTAATACCCTGTTCGAACCTTTACGGGGTAACGTAGTGGTTTCAATTTCCTTATCATAAATAACATCACCCAGATCACCTATATCACGATTGTTGTAATAATAATATTCCTCATAGTCGTAGTAGTAATAATCGTTATAGTTACTATTTCCAAGATACTTCAGCAGGTTATTCTCATATACCTTCGAGATAATTATCTGAACTTTCGGAACATTCATAATGGTAACCTGAATATTCCTCGATCCATGGCCTGAAAGGTAATATTCTTTTTCATCGTTAAAACGGATGGTGGGTTCAACTTCACCAAAGGAAACAGGTTGCGAAAAATCGTATTTTAATATTCCTCCGATCCTGCCTGACAATCCCTTCTTAATAGTTATATCATACTTCTGATCGATACTGAAGTCTTCACTTTTTATAAGCAGATATCCCGGCTCGACTTCTACTGTATATCGAACTGAAGGGCTAATTTTAATGTACTTCTTTACATTTTCATCGAGCACCTGCTGGGTAGTATAAAGCATAATAGTTCCTTCATTACCATCATGATTTGCCTGAAGGTCGACGATTTCCAATTTAAAGGGCGATGGAATATCGAATTGCTGAACATAGATTTCAGATGTTTTTTCATTGCCTCCCTCAGGGGCTAAACCCTTATCCATTTTCACTTCTACTGCATAATCCTTATCCTCTTTCTTTATATCCGGAACCCATACACTAAGTTTATCGGAATAATTGGTGGTCATCACACGAAAACTACTCTCCTGTCCGTCTATTTTAAGATTAAGCAGGGATGCTGCATCAGCCGGAGAAACAGGGTAATTGAATTCCAGCTCGACTCTGAGACCCTGTTCTTTACTTTCTTCAGATACTTCCCAGAAAGCCCTGCTGGAAAGAACTTTGAGGTACGGGGTATGGAATTCAAATTCTTTTTCACCTGAATAACTGGCTTTTTTCACGTAATCGAATAACCGGTTTGAAAAACGGGCAGTATAGTTTGTGGCCGGTCTAAATCCTTCGCGGGGTGCAAAAACAAGTATATTCTTCGTCTGCCAGTGAAATTTTCCATCCACTTCCGGTTTAAAAGTTATATAAGGCTTATCGGTCCAATTGCCTACAATACTGTCCGGCACCATTTCCTTACTAAAAGTAAAGCTCAGTATAGCCTGAAGCAGCACTTCATCCTCAAAATTCTTTTCCAGTAACTTCAGTTTTTTGTCGCCGGAACAAGATGATAAAATGATCAGAGCTACCAGAAAAAGATTATGTATGTTTTTCATAACAAAGGATTTGATTGTTGTATATAAAGCTAAAAAAAATCCTCTGAAAACCTATCCTGTAATTTAATCTTATACAGTAATTTGTATTTTCGCCTGAAAAATAAATTCAGATCGTGGTAAATTCTTTTAATTCGTATGATTATGGTTTGCTATTTTCAAATAGAACGCGAATAACACAAATACGACGGATGGTCACGGATTGGTGTTAATTATTTCTCTTGTATACAAAAAGACAGGTACATCGGTAAACTATTCTAAGTATTATGAAAAGAAAACTCATATTTCAGGGATTTTATGTTTTTCTCAAGTATAGTGCCGGATTACTCACTGCTTACCTGATCCTTTTCCTGATCCTGAATATGTTTTTTCCCCTTCCGGTAAATATTGAGTATTCTGCACTCGTGATATCTTCAGAAAAAAATCTGTTGCATGCATTTCTTACCTCCGATGACAAATGGCGTATGTATACCGAACTGGATGAAATTACTCCCGAACTTAAGAAAGCCATAATTTTTAAGGAAGATAAATATTTCTATTATCACCCGGGTGTTAATCCTGTTGCTGTTGTGCGGGCCCTGTTCAATAACATGAGAACCGGCAAACGAACTTCAGGTGCATCGACAATTACTATGCAGGTAGCCCGAATGCTCGAACCAAAAGAAAGAACATACAAAAATAAGATCCGGGAAATTTTCAGGGCATTCCAACTGGAATACAAGTATTCCAAAAGCGAAATTCTGCAACTATATCTGAACCTTGTGCCTTATGGCAGCAATATCGAAGGTGTAAAATCAGCCTCGGTAATTTATTTTGGTAAGATGCCCGATCATCTGAGTCTTGCAGAAATAGCCGCTCTATCTATTGTTCCCAACCGTCCCGTATCATTACGCCCGGGCGAAAACAACGAGTTACTTACCAAAGAACGAAATAAATGGCTACACCGCTACCGGAAAGCAAAGCTATTTAAGGCCGAGTATATCAACGATGCACTCAACGAACCGTTAAATCCTTACCGACATGAAGTACCGAAACTGGCACCGCATCTCGCCTATCGTCTGAAAGCGCAATATCCGCATAAGTCTGTGATCCGTACAAGTATAAAATCAGAAATTCAGCAGAAAACCGAAAAACTTGTCGGTGAATACAGCCGAAGACTCTATTTCCGGAATATAAAAAATGCCATAGCCCTGATTGTGGAGAATCGATCAAGAAGAGTTATTGCCTATGTGGGTTCTGCCGATTTTTTAAATGATGAGGATGGCGGACAGGTTGACGGAATCCGTGCTATCCGATCACCGGGAAGTACGCTCAAACCGCTTTTGTACGGAATTGCTTTTGATAAAGGTATTGCAACTCCAAAAACAATTATCACCGATGTTCCCATGAGTTTCTCAGGTTATGAACCCGAAAATTATGATGAGAAATTCCATGGAAATATATCGGTTGAAGATGCCCTGGCATCTTCACTGAATGTTCCGGCTGTTAAAATTTTAAATATGATTCAACCTTCCTTGCTCATTGATAAACTATGTGATGCAGGTTTTGATCAGATAAAAAGTGATAAAGAACATTTGGGTTTATCGATGATACTCGGCGGATGCAGTGTTTCGCTTGAGGAGCTGACAGGTTTATATTGCGCATTGTCGAACCACGGCAATTTCGGAAGGCTTTGCTATCTTCAGAACGATTCAGCAATTGCAATGAATAAAATTGTATCGGATGAAGCTGCATTTATGATTACTGAAATCCTCACACAATTAAAACGCCCCGATTTGCCTTTGAATTGGGATAATTCCCTGCATACACCAAAAATAGCATGGAAAACAGGAACTTCTTATGGCCGCAGGGATGCCTGGAGTATTGGATATAATAACAGGTTCACTGTAGGTGTGTGGGTGGGGAATTTTTCAGGAGAGGGAGTTCCGGAACTGAGCGGTGCTGAAATTGCTACACCGCTGCTATTCCAGCTTTTCAATGCTATTGATTATGATTCGGAAAAAGAATGGTTTGCTATGCCCGAAAAGCTTGATATGCGATACGTATGTTCACAAACAGGTATGATACCCGGTGAATTTTGTGAGGACCTGATCATTGACTATTATATTCCGGGTGTTTCCGGCATGGAAACATGCAACCATCTGAAAAAACTCTTTATAAATCCCGATTCGACCCTTTCCTATTGTACTTCCTGTAAACCTCAAACAGGTTATACTGTAGCATACTACCCAAACCTTTCACCTGAGATTATTACCTATTACGATCTGAACAACATTAACTATCGTAAAATTCCTCCGCATAATCCCGAGTGTGAGCGGTTATTAAGCGGAAGTCGTCCTGAAATAACATCGCCGGTGCATGAAAACGAATACTTTGTGAATGTGAATGACAGCATGGAGATCATGCTTAGCTGTAATACGGCTAATGATGTCGAAAGGGTTTACTGGTATATCGATAAGAAGTATTTTCGATCGACAAAACCTGATGAAACATTATTCTTTCACCCTCACGAAGGAACAGTCGAGATAAGCTGCTCCGACGATAAAGGACGAAATACGGATATAGTGATCAATGTCAGGTATACAAGTTTCTGAAAAGAAAATACAAATCTTGACTATTTTTTGTAAAAACTTTCCGGAGGTCCAAGATAGCTATTGCCTATTTCTTCAGTTCTGGCCACGATCTTCTCAACAACCACTCCGGGAGTAACCATCCATATTTTCAATATATGCTCCCCGGGTTCTTCAACATTAAGCTCGGTAGTTAGGATCCGGATATTATCGGTAACCGAATTATTCCAGTAAGCCGGATATTTCCAGTCCGGAATAGTATCAAACTCGTGTATGTTATATATTTTGGGTTCTCCATCATCAAAGGAAACTGCATATTTCATTCCTTCATCATCATAAATATTCAATGAAGGAGCAATATACACATCGACTTTTACGGTGCCGGCGTTATACAGATAAACGTTGTATTCAAGACGCGGGTTATCAACCTCAGGTTCTACCAGTGGAAATGTTGTAGGAAAAACAGTAACTCCCGACAAAGTCCGGCCAAAACCTGGGATTACCTGCCAGTGCATACCTTCAATCTCAACTTTATCAGTAAAATGTTCAGCCTCGATAGAAACGTAACCATTGGCTTCGATAAATCCCTTGAAGGTTTCCAGATCAGGTAACATATGCTTTAGCGCCCTTATCTTTACCCGCATATTGAGGCCATCATCCGATGATATTACAATTACCGATTCATTGTCACCAGATTCGATCTGATCCCAGTTGATACTGACCCATATCCTCTCCTGTGTAGCAATTTTCCCCTGTAAAGAAGAAACCTCAATCCATGAATCGTCGGGTGTTATTGTATAATTGGCTGCACCAGCGCTGCGATTAAAGAGTTCTATATAATAGGTCTGCCGGTTAAAATTATCGTAATCAGGCAGCTGAGCTTCATCAGTTTTATCTTCCGGCCACCAGTTTTCCGATCCTTCAACGATCACCCCCATTTCTCCTTTTTTTGGCAAATTGATCTCCTCGACCTCAGGCATAATATTCGTTTCAGGATTGTTCCACGAAGTATATCCGATATGTGTCTGCGACATAAAGTGATTCCATTTTCCCCCGGCAAGCTGGGTATGATAATAATTCGTAATAGCAGCATCGTTTGCAAATAAATCTCTGGCTTTTTGGGCCATGGCATTGGTTCCAGCCCTGTCTTGTATTGCGTACTCATGATTTAATGCCACAGTATAATACATTTCGTTCAGATTGGCACATGCTTCAATCTGATGAGTGACCAACTCGTAATATGCATCCTGGTATTCATCGGGCAGCATGTTTCCAATTTCTCTTGCCCGGTCGAGCAGACCGTTATACTGACTTACAACAGTTTCAGCTTCTCTATAGTGATGCAGACTATAAGTTTCCGGTTTGAGCATTTCCGGCGTCCTGCGGTAATTAAATCTTGTGTAACCTGTTAGAAGGTCTGCTATATCCAGAGCATATTCGGGACCAAATTGTTCTTCGGCCCATTCAATAGTATATTCAGGTAAATCATCAGCAGTTATGCTATCGGGGTTCCAGGCATAGTCGAGGTAAAAGCTTATGGGGAATTCCATTGGCTTCAGGTCCCCCACATTAACGATCCAGATTTGTTCTACACCATGTTCATAGCTCAGGTGCATCTGTTCCCATGTACGTGAGATAGGATTTACATTTAACCAGCGATAGCTGACCGGTCCGCCGACAAAATCGTAATGATAATACATCCCGTACCCTCCGGATCGATCAGGAGTACCAGGTTTAGGCAGTCTTCGTACATTGCCCCAGTTATCATCGCAAAGTAACAGTGTAATATCCTCAGGCACACGCATACCCTTATCATAGTAATCCTGTACTTCTTTATATAAAGCCCAGACCTGAGGTATTTCCGAAGGGTCTTTTCCGGTTTCTTCTTTTAATATTTCCCTCTGATCGGCAATTATTCTTTCCAATAAAGCAATAGCAGTTCCTTCTGTCATAGCTTCGTCACCGTCGCCACGCATACCAACTGTTATTATAGCCTCAAAGTCTTTTCGCTCGCGTATACTCTCTCGCCAGAATTTCTGCAGGTTTTTGGCATTCGTTTCATAGTTCCAGGGACCCTTGCCATACCTGCGCCATTCATCATGAGCCCGCATCATGGGTTCGTGATGTGATGTACCAATGACAATTCCATATTCATTAGCAAGCATAGGATTAAGTGAATCGTCATCGTAGAAAGCACTACCCCACATGGCCGGCCATAAGAAATTGCCCTTAAGACGAAGAATCAGGTCAAAAACATGTTCATAGAATAAGTGATTAAATCCGCCGAATTTCTCCCCTGCCCAGCCCGAAAGAGCAGGGGCCTCATCGTTCAGGAATATTCCCCGGTATTTTACTACCGGAAAATCAGTAAAGGTTCCGGGAGCTGCAAAGAGTTCATTATGTTGCTTCACCGGAACATCGGCCCACCAGTACCAGGGCGAAACCCCTATTTGGGCCGAGAGATCATAAGCACCATATATAGTCCCTCTCTTATCGCTTCCCACAATAATCATAGCCTTTTCGGTTCCCCCGATATTATAATCAATTGTCGTAACAAGATATGCTTCCCATTTGCCCTTAATAGCGGAAACATCAATCTTTTTACTGTTTATCAGGTCCTGAATGATCTGGTTCTTTCCCAGCGTGCCAATAATTAAAACAGCATTTTCATTCGGATTTATTTCAAAACGTATTGCAGGTTTTATATTCGTAACATGCTCAATATCGGATTGCAGGTTTTCTATAGTATGCAATACACCCGGATAATCATTTGAATCGACTATTATTGTCGTTGCTTTTCCGTTCGAAACTAATGAAAAACCACTCCCCACATTATCGAATAGCACATAGGAAAGTGTTTCAGTAGCTACCACAGCAAAGCATGTAAAAAAGAAGATCATAAGGATTGAAAAAAGTACTTTCATCGAAATGCTGATATTTCCGGAAAACCGATTAGGCATATCATGGTTCGTGTTCTTTCTAAAAATTGTTTTCATGGTTATTATTTTTATGGTTTTTAGAGTCGTATATTACCTGTTTTTCAACTGTAGTTTATCTGGAATAATTACTAAGTTAATACTTACTTCTGTTCCCGAAAAAAAAATGTATTAAAAACTGAATACTAAGATCGTATCTATTGATGTAGCGTATTTCAATTATTCATTGTTTTCTAAAATCTTCAATATAAAATGTATTTAGGATTGTGAACATACATCGGAAATAAGTGTGTGGCAGATATCTTATATTTGCCTGTTCGATATTAAATATCTCTTTTATGCTTCGTAAAATCCTTGTTATTCTTTATCAACCATATATATGGCTTATATATCTGCCTTTCCTGTTTATTAATACTTTAATTTTTGGTGTGCTTGCTGTATTATTTTCCATTCTGTTTGGGGCCAGGATTGGTAGTTATGTCGGTGGAGTTTTATGGTCGAGACTGAACTCATGGCTTGTACCGATGCTGGTATTGGTGCAGGGACGCGAAAATATCGATCCGAAAACTTCATATATTGTACTCACCAATCATCAGAGCGCCTACGATATATTTCTGATATATGGATGGATTGGCATTGATATTAAATGGGTAATGAAGAAGGAATTGCGAAAAGTTCCGGGGTTGGGTTTCGGAAGCGAAAAGGTTGGTCACATATTTCTTGACCGTTCCAATAGCCGGGCTGCAATTGAAAGTTTAAACAAAGCCAGACAGAAACTGGTGAACGGAACATCCGTAGTGATCTTCCCCGAAGGAACACGAAGTAAAACCGGCAATCCGGGTAATTTCAAACGAGGTGCTTTTAAACTTGCAATCGATCTCGGATTACCCATTCTACCGGTCACCCTGATTGACACACGCAAAATTCTTCCTGCCGATTCAATAAATATTCTGCCCGGCAAAGTTAAAATGGTCATACATAAGCCCATTGATATTGCAGGCTATAGCGAACAAAACATGAGCGAACTCATGGAAAAAGTTAAGACTAAAATCTGCAGTGTATTGCCGGTATATGAATAAAATCTTCTCAGGATCTGATATTTTGGAATGATCATTTTTATAATCAATAAATCACGAGAAATATGGAAACTATATTTTATTGATTTACGTTCATATTAATAGAATGATGATGGAACAGAAATGACGAACGCACACAGAAACTATAATTGGATTAAAAAGTTTGCATTTTTTTCTGTTCTATCAATAATATTTTTTTCCCAGGGATGTAAAAAAGACACAACAGTACCTGAATCAGATTTTCAGTACCTGATACAATATGAAAAGGTTACTTCACTATCAAAGTTTTATATAACAACATTTTATCTCTTTCAGAGTGCCGAATATCCTGAAATCGAACAGCTGGTGGAAAATACCCTGTACGACGTTGATGTTTACAGAATTGAATATAAAACCAGTTATATAGATTCAGGCATAAGTGCCTCCGGGGTTATATGTATTCCCGTGGCGTCAGAAGTATTTCCAATATTGAGTTTTCAAAACGGTACCAATACTTCTCACAGTAATGCACCAAGTATTGCCATTGTTAATCCGTATTTTACACTTTTGCAATCGCTGGCAGGTAATGGATACATACTCCTAATCCCCGATTATATAGGTTTCGGATCCTCCGAAAATATCATACATCCTTATTATCAAAAAGAAACAAATAATAGTGCCATTATCGATATGATATATGCTACCCGGGAAATGCTTGATAATTATAACGGCGGTGCAACGTATAGTACAACAGAATATCTGATGGGCTATTCCCAAGGTGGATGGGCAACCCTTTCCGCACTTCGTGAAATTGAAATGAATCAGACTGTTGATATTATAGTTAAGGCGGCCTCATCCGGATCAGGAGCCTATAGCCTGATCGATGTAACCAATGATATTATACAGAAAGACTCTTTTCCCGGTCCTTTGTATTTGCCTTATTATGTATACTCGCACCAACAGTACGAAACCCTTCATGATCCACTCGGGACATTCTTCCGGGAACCCTATGTCTCGCTGATTCCCGACCTTTTCAGCAGCAATTATACCAACAATGAAGTCAACATGCAGCTGACCAATAGCATCGCAGACTTATTGACACAAAACCTTATCGAAAATTTCAATACCTCAAATGATTTTCTGGAATTGCGAAACGACCTGGAGCATAACAGCGTTGAGGCCTGGAAATTAAATTCTCTGCTTCGGCTGTACCATGGAAATGCTGACGAAAATGTACCTTTTAATCAATCCGTTTCAATGTATAATGATCTGATTTCTGCAGGAAACGAGGAAAATATCGTGAGCTTCTTCGAAATGGAAGGATTGAATCATGAAACAGCTATAATACCCTGGGGTATTAATACTATATTGTGGTTCAATGAGCTGAAATCGAATGAGTAATCCTTGCTATTTTTTGTCCGATAATTGAAACTGTCCCCTGAAAGATATTTCACTAACCGGCTTTCGGTCCCGCACCGAATTTTCCTTTTCCAGTAAACGATCCGGAAAATCAAGCGATGTTGATTTGTACCCGACTGCAGCCACAATCAGAGGATCATAACCCGCAGGTAAATGGACCTGATCACTGATCTTCATTTTATCATATCCTCCCATCGGATGTACTGATAATCCCAACGACAGGGCCTGAAAAACCAGGTTCGAGTATGCCATGGCCGTATCATGCATCGCATAGGGATTTTCTATCATATTATAATCGGATATTCTTTGAGCAACTGTCAATACCAGTAACGGGGCATTTTTCGCCCATTCTCTGTTCCCTTCATTCAAACAATTAATCCAGGCTTCGAAATCCGGATCATCCTTGAGGACATAAACAAATCGCCACGGCTGTATATTCATGCTTGATGGCGCCCACCGGGCAGCCTCAAATAAACTATTTATAATTTCCTCTTTGATTTTCTTACCGGAAAATAGTACTGTACTGCGCCGTGAAGCTATTATTTCATTAATGGTCTCCATTACTCTGCTAATGATTTTATGAAATGTTAAATTATGCAAAAAGATAAGTCCGGAAAAAAGAAAATTTCAAATTCCTGTTATAATTTTGATAGGGTGAAACCACAACCTTGTGTTCTTTAACTTTATAATGAATAAACCATGAAAGCAGTGTATTTGTTTATGATTATTTTCCTGTCGCTGATAGTTGACAAACAATTATACTCTCAGACGCAACAGGATGACGATAATGAAAATTATCCGGATACCCGTTATGATGTGCATCGCCAGTACGATGAAGATGGCGATCTGATATATTATGATT
>CAYUAV010000089.1:0-10184 GCA_964442665.1 uncultured Bacteroidales bacterium | reverse complement strand
ACGTTAAAGTGTGACCGGCGCGGTGCAGTGCCCTGTTCAAAAATCCCACCCCAGCCACAGTTTTAATTGCTGTGTGATGTCTTTGTATCTTTTGAAAAACACAGAAAACATCATTTTAATTCATCCCGCATATATTCGTATGAGGTGATCACATATTTGTAACCGGCAGTTTTCAGCAGATTTGAGAGTATTTTTTCCGAAGAAGGATTTGTTAATGCGATAAAGATAATACCCGGCTTCATTTGAAAAATCTCGCGCATGATACGGTTAATCTCACTTTCGATTAACGATTGTTCATAAATCTCCTGTTCATCTGAGACTGCTATTACTTTAACAATATGATCAAAAATGTGTGGATTAAAGATGCTCTGTTTAAAAAAATTCGGTTTCAATTGAAACGCATCCTTAGTCCTGCCTCCATTTGAAAATTCACTTGTTATTAGAAGCGAATTAATTCCATTTTGAGATTTATTTAATCCAGGTAATTTATTAATTGTATGTATCTCAAAAAGAGGCAGCTTTTCATTTAGCCTTTTAGCAGTTACAAGCCGGAAAACAAGTTTTAATGCTTCTTCATCTGTTCCAACTTCAAATTCCTTACCGGCGATATCATCCTTACAAATACTATCGATTTTCAATGCCGGGCGTAAAGGGTCAAATGCCAATATCATGAATTTCCATGAAACTGATCCGTTCAGCCAGAAATTATATCCGCAGAGCAGATCAGACATAATATTCCAATTCTGCTGAATCAGTATCCAGCCATCTTCTGCCGACCGCAATATAGTTCCATGAAGGGTACCTTTGTTGTCAACTTTTACACGGTTTATTTTGCCCATCTCGTTAATAGCCAGGCAATCGATAAAATCGCTATCGTGATATATCCATATTCCCCATTCCTCAGGCATTTTGCTGAACATTGTTTCGTTAATAAAGTGATCAATATCACCGTTTTATAATTATATCGCCAAGTAAAACTATATCTGATAGTTATGAGTCATTAAGCAATTTGCACCCGACAAAAAACATTGATAAAGGCATTATAATTTTGTATCTTATGGATTAACTTCTTCTTAATAATTATATACCCAGATGAAACGAAAACATATACATTTTGCTATTCTTGTTCTGTCAGGGCTTCTGCTTTTAAGTAATTGTTCCCGTAAAGCAAAGGTAGGATTTCTGATGGATGTTTCAGATACGGGAAGATGGCTTAAAGATAAAGAGCTGTTTACAAAGGATGTGGAAGAAATGGGGGGTGATGTTATCTTCAGGGCATCTGAGGGCGATGCTGAAAAGCAATATGCATTGGCAAAAGAAATTCTGGCAAATGATGTCAGAGTACTGGTAATTATTCCAACTGATATGAATGCTGCTGCCAGCATTGTCAAACTGGCACACCAGCGCGATGTCCCGGTCGTTTCGTACGACAGGATCATTAAGAACTGTATGCTCGATTTTTACATCTCATTCGATAATGTGCAGGTGGGTGAATTACAGGCTAAGTATCTGACGACTGTTTGCCCTAAAGGAAAATATGCCATTCTTGGCGGTGCTGTAACCGATAATAATTCTTTTTTATTGCGACTTGGACAATTAAATGTGATTCAGCCCTTAACCGAACGCGGCGATATTGATGTTGTATATGATCAGTATGTCGATTTCTGGAGTCCAGAAGAGGGGTACAGGCTAATGAAGGAATGCCTGCAAAAGCATCCGAAGATCGATGCGGTATTAGCTGCAAACGATCAGCTGGCCGAAGGGGCACTCAAAGCTATAAAGGAGGCCGGACTTAAACCAATACCCTATATCAGTGGCCAGGATGCAGATGATGCTGCCTGTCGCAGAATTATTGCCGGAACACAGGCTATGACAGTTTACAAACCCATTGAAGCCATAGCTTTAAAAACAGCCGAAATAGTTATGCAAATGATCCATGAGGAGCGTATTCCAAAAACCTATCTTTCAGTTAATAACGGAAAGCGCCAGGTTCCTGCCATATTACTTCCCGCCATGGAAGTAAATAAAAAGACCATTGATCTTACAGTTGTTGCCGATGGATATTTTCAGGAATACAACATGAATAACATACAATAGTCAGGTAATTTAATGTTCAGAGTTTGATACCAACTCAAATAAACTATCAATAGCGGGCTACCAAGGGCATACGTCTTCCAAAACCAAATGCTTTGCTGCTGACACGAAGAATTGGCGGAGTCTGAAATCGTTTATATTCATTCGTATTAACAAGCTGAATTGTTTTCATCACAATCTCCCTGTCAAAACCTTCTGCAATAATTTCTTCAACCGATCTTCGGAGTTCGATATAGTTATAAAGAACTGAATCCAGAACCTCATAATCAGGCAGGGAATCGCTGTCTTTCTGGTCGGGCCGCAGTTCTGCAGATGGAGGCTTAAGGATAATATTCTCCGGAATGATTTCTTTGGAGGTATTCATATACTGGGCAAGCCTGTAAACATCGGTTTTGTATACGTCCCCCAGAACCGATATGCCACCGTTCATATCACCGTAAAGGGTGCCATACCCCACTGCAACTTCACTTTTATTGGAAGTATTGAGCAACAGGTTGCCAAACTTATTCGAAATAGCCATCAGTAAGGTGCCCCTGATACGTGCCTGTACATTTTCTTCCGCGATATCGAAAGGTAAATCATTAAATACAGGATCGAGTGATTTCAAATAGGCATAAAATATATCGTGAATTGTAATAATATCATATTTCACACCAAGATTTCCAGCAAGTTTTCTGGCATCATCGACAGAATGACCGGAAGAATATTCAGAAGGCATCAGTAAAACCCTGATATTTTCTGGTTTGAGTGCCTTTGCAGCTAAAACGAGTGTAACTGCCGAATCAATTCCACCCGACAATCCAATCACAGCCTTAGTGAATTTCATCTTTCCGAAATAATCGCTTATACCAAGAACAAGTGCATCATGGATCAATTTTATGCGATCGGATGGCTCTGACGATTGCCTTCTTGTTTCAGAGTTTGCGATTTCGTCGAAATCAAAAAAGGCAATTTCATCTTCAAATGAAGACATCTGAGAGACAACTGCCCCGTTCGAGTTCAGCACTCTTGAAGATCCGTCGAAAATTAGCTCGGTATGAGCTCCCACCTGGTTCACATAAAAGACCGGCTTTTTATATTTCAAGGCAGTTTCGACAAGAATTTTATTTTTAATAACATCGTGATTATAAGCGAAAGGGGAAGCAGCTATATTGATAATGGCATCGAAACCTAATGACGACAGTTTATCCATAGGATTCCTGTTATACAGCTTATTTTTACCGAAATTTGTCAGCAGGGGCTGCTCGTACCAGAGGTCTTCGCATATGGTAACTGCAAATCGTTTCCCAGAAAATTCCACTATTCCGACATCCTCTGAAGGTTGGAAATAGCGGTACTCATCAAAAATATCATAGGTAGGGAGCAGAGTTTTATGAATTTCATGTTCAATTTTTCTATTACGGATAAAAAGTGCAGCATTATGAAGATTTTTACCGGTACTTTTTCTGTTTATCCTCGGCACACCTAAAATAACTGCAATGCCTTCAGTGTGAGAAATAATTGAGTCTACTGTTTTATTACAGCTGTCGATAAAATACTTATGTTCCAGCAAATCGAGGGGTGGATAGCCGCACACAGCCAATTCACTGAAAACGATAAGATCGGCATTATTTTCATGGGCACGCTTTATTGCATCGATGATTCGCTCCGCATTCGAATCGAAGGCACCGATCGTGTAATTTAACTGTGCAAGTGCGATTTTCATCCCTACATCATTAAAACATCACACCAATTCGTAACGCCAGATTACGTGAGTAAACTTTAAAATTCTTATCGTTGGTGATATCGATAAATCCGTTATGATAGGTTATACCAAAATCGATAGCGGTATCCTGGCTGATGCTGTATTCAATACCGATGCCAAAATGGTAAGCCAGGTTGTAAAAGAAGATCTCTTCGTTTATATTATTTTTATCCAGTGTGCCTTCACTGCTTGTAGCCTTGGCCTTTATATTAAACTGGTTGGTAAATCCGATGCGGGCATAGTAGGAAAAATAGCCGATCTGATTTGTTTTAAGCTTCAAACCAAGAGGTACTGTTATATAATTTAAAGCATAATCGACGGTTGTGCCTGCAGGCAGACTATCAGTCTCATCGTACGAAGTAAAATATGATTCCATGCCAAATCGTATTTTCCCTCCCTGTGTGCCAATAGCAATACCTGTCTGAATTGCATAGTTTTTCTGGAAATACTTATCGATTACCAGGCCGCCGCTGATACCTGCTTTAACTCCATCGTTCACAATATCGCGTGAATCAGGACTTAACCATACGATCTGTGGATCGAAATAAACACCGAATTTGGCATTCTGACTGAACACCGATAAGCCACCGTAAATAAGCAGTAATATTATTAATGTCCGTTTCATGGTTTTTTCTTCAAAAATAAAATATTAATAAGCTTACTACGAAAATGAAGGAAATATATTTTTCAAACATCCGGGCTATTTACTTGAATAATTACACAAATACATGTACCAGTTTTTTTGATTCAAAGAATGACTCACCGAAATAATCAGAAATATTCACAATTTTAAATCGATTGGGAATAGCTATTTCATTTGTAAGATTGCCGCCTTTGAGTGCCAGAATGCCATTAGGAATTTGATTTTGCATTTCAGACTTAATCCTTCTTCCTACCCATTTCAGAATCAGTGGTGTCGAAGCTACCGCCCTGCTCACCACAAAATCAAAAGTTTCTTTTACATTTTCAGCCCTTAACTGATAAATTTTAACGTTCTTGAGTCCAATTTCCATCGATATCTCCTTAACAACCTCTACCTTTTTTGCTATCGAATCAATGAGTACAAATTGTATTCCGGGAAAAAATATCGCCAGTGGAATACCCGGGAAGCCCCCTCCTGTTCCGACATCCAGAATGCGGGTTCCGGTAGAAAAGTCCGTATACTTCGCTATAGCCAGGGAATGCAGAACATGCTTCAGATACAGATGATCGATATCCTTACGGGAAATTACATTAATCTTCTTGTTCCAAAAACGGTAAATATCGGCGATATCCTGAAATTGTCTGATTTGAATAGCAGAAAGTTCACTGAAATACTTCAGAATTATTTCCATTAAATGGTTTTGCTGGTATTCTTCAGAATATTAAACAAAAGCTCACGTGCCCTGAAAAGCTGAGCTTTTACGGTTCCAATTGGCAGCTCAAGTTCTTCGGCAATTTCTTCGTATGAAAATTCCTTGAAATACCTGAGCTCAATGAGTTTACGATAACGAGGTTTAAGTTTCGAGACTATATCGCGCATCATTTTCTGTTTCTGATCCTTGATCATTTCTTCTTCCGGATCGAGGTTCGGAGCCTGGATATCAGGAGATGATTTGTCAGGGTCATCATCATTCTGATCGATTGATACTGTAGTGGCCTTGCGTTTTCGGATGAAATCGATACAATTGTTAGTGGCTATTTTGAACAGCCATGTGCTAAATGCATAGTTGGGAGTATATTGCTGGATATTTTTAAATGCTTTACCAAACGCTTCAATAGTTAAGTCTTCTGCATCGCTGGCATTATTTACCATTTTAAGCAACATATAATAGATTGCATCACGATAGCGTCCCATAAGCTCGGCATAGGCTTTTTGGTCGCCACGGGTAGCCTGTTGTACCAATAAAAAATCTCTCTGCGCTTTTTCTGATAAATTGGTGTTTATTTCCATCTTGATTTTTTACTTCTGATAAATACGCCCGACAGATATATATTAAAGTTAATAAACAATGAGATTATGTCAAAGACGACGAGACTTAAAAGTAAACCTTTTTCCCTGAGACGATTCATTGCCAGTTTAATGATAATAAGTTGCGAGAGCAACCGAAAAGCGCAAACACTCAATACAAATATGGTGAAAATATTCAATCCTATAAGATAGCCAAAGGTTAAATAAAATAATAATCGTGTTAAAGGTTCCAGTCCTAACCAGAAAATATGCTTGCTTTTATAACGTCCGGCTGTTGAAAAATGTCGCTTTTTCTGTTTCGTCCAGGAACCCCATGTTTGTTTCGGAATAGAACATGTATGGCTGTCGGAATGAAATTCTACAGCCGTGTTTGACTTATTGGCCGTCTCATTTACGAATAAATCGTCATCGCCCGAAAGTATGCCATAATGTGATGCAAAACCCTTATTTTTAAAAAACAACGACTTACGATAAGTCAGATTTCTTCCGACGCCCATGTAGGGCATACCCGATAATGCAAAACTCAGATATTGCATTGCTATTACCAGTGTGTCGTAACGGATATAGGCATTGAGTAATCCTTTCCTTTTTAAATAACCGCCATAACCCAGCACAATTTCTATATTGTCGGTAAAATTCTCCTGGAGTCTGTTTAACCATTGGTTTGAATGTACTTTACAATCGGCATCGGTAAAAACCAGCCATTCATGCTCTGCAGCCTTAATCCCCACTGTTAAAGCAAGTTTCTTTCCATGTGTGAACTTCTTATCGGGCGAAATAGTTGTAGTACGCAGGTGGTTATACTTCATAATATACTCACCGATCACTTCGTCGGTGTCATCTGTCGAACAATCGTTAACTACAATTACCTCATAGTTTTTATGTTTTTGTTCAAGTACTGATGGAAGATTATTTCTCAGGTTTTCCGCTTCATTACGGGCACAAATTATTACCGAAATGGAATGCTTCTTTGCATGGGGAGTTCGTTTATATAATGCAATACGCAGATAAAGAAAATAGTAGTAACAAAGCTGAATTATCAATATAAGTATAAATAGTCCAAATATCCCGTATCTGAAATAATCGATATAATGAATGGGTAATATCAAGTTTACTCGTTTGTTTTATTCATAAGAATACCAAAGGTATTTGCATCCGGCAAAATTTGCAAACATGGCTGGTTCATATTTTTCACAATATCTATCTTTGTCCCGAATTTAAGCAAAATGTTATTCTCCATCCTGAACAGAGATATACAGAGTAATGCCCGAACGGGCATTATTCATACTGAACATGGCCCCATAGAGACTCCAATCTTTATGCCGGTGGGAACAGCCGGAACTGTAAAGGGAGTGCACCAGAAAGAGCTTATTGAAGATGTGCATGCACAAATAATTCTGGGTAACACATACCATTTATACTTACGACCGGGGATTGAACTTATACAAAAAGCCAGGGGCCTGCATCGTTTTATGAACTGGGATAAACCTATACTCTCAGATAGTGGCGGATATCAGGTTTTTTCCCTGGCTGATAACCGTATACTGAAAGAAGAAGGGGTTTATTTCAGTTCACATATCGATGGTTCCAGGCATCTGTTTACACCTGAAAATACTGTGGATATACAACGGATAATTGGTGCAGATTTTATTATGGCTTTCGATGAATGCACACCTTACCCTTGCGATTATAACGAGGCAAGGAAATCGATGGAATTGACGCATCGCTGGCTGAAACGTGGCATAGACCAATTCCGGCAATCAGAACCTCTGTATGGTTACCGGCAATATTTTATACCTATTTTACAGGGAAGTGTTTATAAAGATCTTCGACGGCAATCGGCGGAAACTATTGCTTCGTGGGATATGCCTGCGAGTGCAATAGGAGGATTATCGGTAGGTGAACCCACAGATGAAATGTATAACATGCTAAGCGAAGTGACCTCCATACTTCCTGTTGATAAGCCCCGTTATCTAATGGGTGTCGGCACTCCTGCCAACATGCTCGAAGCTATTGCATTAGGTATCGATATGTTCGACTGTGTTATGCCAACCCGCAATGGGAGAAACGGCATGTTATTTACCCGGGAAGGTATTATCAATATTAAAAACCGGAAATGGAGCGACGATCTTTCTTCTATCGATCCGCAAGGAAGTTCATTTGTTGATAAATATTATTCAAAAGCTTACCTTAGGCACCTGGTTACTTCAAACGAAATGCTGGGAGCTCAGATTGCAAGTCTGCACAATCTTGCATTTTATTTATCGTTAATGAATGAGACCCGTGTGAGAATAAAGGATGGATCTTTTTTAGCCTGGAAGAATAATATGGTAAAAAAACTATCTCAGCGTCTATGAAAAAATTTAATCTCAAGAAGATTGATTCCTATATAATCATGAAATTTCTGGGTACCTATTTTGGTGCTATAGCCCTGATAATTCTTATAGCCGTTGTATTTGATTTTTCTGAAAAGATTGATGATTTCCTTGAAACCAACGCTCCGTTGCACAGTATCATTTTAGATTACTACATGAATTTTATTCCTTATTTTGCGGTACTTTTTGCTCCCTTATTCACATTTATTGCCGTTATATTTTTCACCTCGCGGATGGCCTACAACACGGAAATTATTGCCATATTAAGCAGTGGTGTCAGTTTTCCGCGTTTGCTCTATCCTTATTTCATCGCCGCAACCTTTATCATGATGTTTAATTTACTTTTGGGGAATTATGTAATTCCGGGAGCCAATCATAAGCGTTTCATTTTTGAAGAAAAATATTACCATAAAGTTCCCAAAGGATTCGAAGGCCGAAACGTACATAAACAAATAGAACCAGGCATATTTGTATACCTTGAGAGTTTTAATACCCGCAATAATTACGGCCGGCGTTTTTCAATTGAGAAATTTGAAAAAGGAGAGCTGGTATCAAAACTTATCTCACAGGAAATACGGTGGGATACGGCACTTCATACCTGGGAAATCAGAAATTACTACATACGCGATTATATCGACGGAAAGCAGATCATCACCCAGGGTAATGTGCTCGATACAGCCATAAATCTTGATCCCGCCGAATTTAGAATGCGCGATAATGTTGTAGAAGCTATGTCGTTAAAACAACTGAATCATTTTATCGACAACCAGCGAATGCAAGGCTCTGCCAAAGTAAATCAGCTATTAGTTGAACGGAATAAACGCTTCTCATTCCCATTTTCGACGTATATACTTACTCTTATAGGTGTTTCTGTATCATCGCGAAAAGTGCGCGGCGGAATTGGCATGCACATAGGCATCGGTCTGCTTGTTAGTTTTTCCTATATCCTTTTTCTCCAATTTTCGGCACAATATGCCATAAGCGGAGCGTTACCTCCATTCGTCGCCACCTGGTTGCCGAATTTTATATTTGCGTTTATTGCTCTTTATCTTTATAAACTGGCCCCAAAATAAGCCAATATATATTTCCCCGCTTCTCTATAAAAAATTCTCGCATAAAATTCAATCTTATTGACAACCTTTTCGTATAGTAATGCATCAACAAATAAAACAAACTACCGGGCAGATTAAAACTCAATATTTTCCGTTTTAGAGATTATTTTCTTTTCTTTGATGACTGCTATCTCTGAAACCAGCCCTTGAATATTTAGGAATTGAAAAAACTGATAACCATACTGGCATTTCTGTTTATTGTGCTAATCGATTACGCTCAGGTAAAATATTCTTTTTCAGGCGGAATTAATTTTACTGATCTGAAAAATAACTGGAATCTGTTTGACAATCCGAAAATTCATCCACGCTTCGGCTATACATTTGGTTGTGGATTTGAAGTTCCCATAAAAAGTTCGTTTTTTATCGGTGGGCAACTCAATTTAGTTGCCAAAAACTATGCTTTCGATACTGAAGACTTTTATGGCGCGGGTACCGAAGGATACGACAGGTATTCCATTTTATATCTCGATCTTCCTGCAGTTACTGGTTATTGCTACAAAGAATTTCGGGCGTTTATAGGTACCTTTTTCGATTATTGCCTGGGGGGAACTAATCAGCATTACCTGGAATATTTTAATGGCGATACGGATGAGGGAACGAGTGGCATTGCCACTTCAGGAGAATTAAAGAGCAGCGAATCAGGTGAAGGAATTTTTCCCTTGAAGAATCAAAATTTCTTTGATGCAGGTATAATTATAGGAATCGGGCATTACAACGATAGCTTTAGCCTGGATCTCAGTTATTCATACGGATTGGTTAATATTTTCCCAAAAGTTGACGATGGCAGCATCAATCGTGATGATTATTCTCTGTTGACCAGGGTATTGACGCTGCGGCTGAAGATTTTTATTTAATGCCGGCAGCAATTTTATTCTTCTAAAATAATTTCATCCGGGGTATATTTAATA
>CAYUAV010000088.1:0-10220 GCA_964442665.1 uncultured Bacteroidales bacterium | reverse complement strand
TGACACACTTTCAAACAGGCCGTTTGTGCTGCCGATTCCTTCAATAATTGAATAGGGGTAGATATAGAATCCTGGCTCCGATAGTAATGATTCCAGGTTATAACGTTTACGGTAACTGGAACCGACCAGCACGGAATCAATCGAAACTACAACTGCTGTATCGAATTGAATTTTAAAAATAACTGTATCATAAAGATTCAGATTAAAATCATAAATGGCAGTTTCCTCCGGAAAATTAACAAATCCTATCAGTCTTTTATTATCAATATCATTTCTAATTAAGGCCGTATAATATTTTCTAACATCAGGCTCGAAAGGTTCCCAGATATATTTATAGACCTTACTATAGAGCTTAGAATCGATCAGAGTATCTCCTTCCAACTTATACTCATTATATCCACAGAAACCATCATAACAATAGGTTTTATAGATAGCTACTTTCCATGATACACTTTCCGTTTTAAATGGTACATATTGCGAAAACAAATTACTCTGCCAAGACACTAATACAACTGTAAAACAAATCAATTTTATAATGATTATTCTGGATATTTCTGATACAAGTGTTTTCACTTTAAAGCCTTTATATATAAAAAATAATCTATCCTAAAAATAGCTTATATTATTCAATTTCAGATGTTCCTGTGTAAATTCCATACGGAGTTGATTCTACTTCAAGGTCAACATGACTTTCCTTCGGACCCCCGCTCGACAATGTCTCCAGACTTCGTCAGTTTTAAAGGTAGTTTTCAACTACCCATAAAAAGAACATTAAAGAATTATACTATTAAACCGTATTATTAACAGCTTAATAAAAAAAGTAGTGTTTTGAATTCAATCAAACGTTCCATCCTTAGACTAAATCGTGAAACGAGTTTATGAGACTAAGGCAGGGAATATACTGGTATGCTTGTTTTGGCCGATGTTACTTTTATGTAGCCGTCATTGCGAGCGTAGCGCGGCAATCTTATTTATCGGATTACGAAAGGCAAGATTGCCGCGTCACTTCGCTCCTCGACGGTTCAATAAAACCTCCTTTTAAAATCAACAAAAAAGCCGGTAGCGCCAGCAGGAATAAGGAATGCCGGAACTGCAATTGCAAAACAGATACAGAATGTTTAGGACCGGCCTGTAAAAAATTTGGTATATAAATCTTTGCAAAGGCTCGTAGCGCAGGGTTTCAAGTTCCGCGGAAGCAAAGCGGCTGCGGAACGACACGAAGAGCCGGGCAATTAGATTTATCCGGATTTTTTATCAGCCTTGATTACTCACACTTCAATTTTAATTATAAGGTGTTCGTGAACTCACTTCGTTCGGTTTTTTGCTTCCTTTTGTATTAAGACAAAAGGAAGTGCCCGCCCGGCATGAGGACATAAATCAATGTAAGTAATGATAAAACAGCCATTCCCGGATTAATGGATTCATGTTCCCGAAACTGCATAACAATATTCGGGACGCAGGAATGTTTCTTTTATCCTTCTTTTATACGGGACTTCAGCTTATAAGAAAGGTAATCCCCCTCTGGGAGAGGGGGACACAGGGGGTGTGTACTTCAATCCCACAAACATCCTTATTAAATTCCCTTTTATACGGGACTTAAGCTTATACGGAATGCAATCCCCCTCTGGGAGAGGGGGACACAGGGGGTGTGTCTTTCCCCCCTGAACCATCCTTTCAATAAAAGTTTTTCTTGAGTATAAGCTGATATGGATAAGGTATTTACAGGGTATATCCGGATTATTCCGGAGTGTATTACTCTATAAACAGCATGTTGCAAAGCCTTTGGAGATGTTAATTTTAGATTTTTTAACATTTATGCTAATTGTTTGAAAATTAATGAATTTCATACTATTATATCAACATTCCCAGAAGAGATGATCAAATTAAATGTACAATATGTGAATTCACATTTTATTTTTGCAAACCATACTGTATTACATCAAAAAAATATAAGGAGGATTTTTTATGACAACCCGTAAGCAAATCTTTAGAACATTCCTGTTCCTTTTGACAATTCTTATTTCTTCTGATTTAGTTATAAATGCCGGCAACGGGATAAGCCTGTACACACCCTATACCAGGATCTCAGTACCCCCGGGTGAGTCAATCGATTATAACATTGATGTGAAAAATGACGGCAGTACAGTGAAAAAAGTCGACATCGTGGTATCGGGACTGCCCCGCGACTGGTCATACAGCCTGAAGGCCGGAGGTTACAGCATTAGGCAGATCTCTGTTCTACCGGGAGAGAAAAAGACCATTGCACTGAAGGTTGATGTTCCCATGAAAGTAAATAAAGGCAATCATCAGTTCAGGATTATTGCAACAAATTATGATGTGCTTTCATTGATTGTTACTGTATCGGAACAGGGTAACTTAAAGACTGAATTTACTTCCGACCAGGTCAATATGGAAGGGCACTCAAAATCCAATTTCAACTTTACAACAAAATTGAAGAACCAGACCGGGGAAAAACAGACATACTCTTTAAAGGCAACTGCACCTCCCGGATGGAATGTTGTTTTCAAGCCCAACTATAAACAGGCTACAGCAGTGGAGATTGATCCGAACGGCACTTCCAATATTTCTGTTGAAATTAAACCCCCATATAACATCAGGGCAGGTACATATAAAATACCGGTACAGGCTGTTAATAGTTCAACATCCGCCGATTTGGAACTGGAAGTTGTAATCACTGGAACGTATGAACTGGATCTCACATCACCAACAGGTCTGTTGAGTTCGAATATTACTGCAGGGAAAGAAAAGCGGGTTGAGCTTCTTGTAAAAAATACGGGTTCAAGTGACCTGAGTAATGTGACTTTCCGTTCTGCAAAACCTAAAAACTGGGATGTTACATTTAACCCTGATACGGTCAGTCATCTGGTTGCAGGAAGCAGCACTCAGGTTTATGCCACAATAAAAGCCGACGATAAAGCCATACCCGGTGATTATGTTACAAATATCACGGCGCATACGCCCGAAGTTTCTTCGACGGCTTCCTTACGGGTATCCGTAAAAACACCTTTGTTATGGGGTTGGCTGGGCATCCTGATCATACTTGCTGTGTTGGCCACTATTTACTATCTGTTTCGAAAGTATGGGAGGAGGTAAGTATGGAAAAGGTTATTGAGATATCCGGCCTGACAAAAAGGTATGGAGCTCATGTGGCGGTAAATAACCTGAACCTCTCAATAGCAAAGGGTGAAATATTTGGTTTACTGGGCCCGAATGGTGCCGGAAAATCGACCACAATTCTGATGCTGCTGGGTTTAACCGAACCCGATTCGGGAAAAGCAAGTGTGTGTGGCCTTGATTCGATCCGCTACGCGATAAAGGTCAAGAAAAAGACAGGCTACCTTCCCGAAGATGTCGGTTTTTATGATGAATTTTCAGGCCTGGAAAACCTGGTGTATACAGCCTGTTTAAATGGTATACAGAAGGATGATGCAAAACAAAAGGCTGCTCAGCTGCTTGATCGTGTCGGTCTGACTGCAGAAAAAGAAAAAAAAGTTGGAAAATATTCCCGTGGTATGCGTCAGCGACTGGGCCTGGCCGACGTACTGATTAAAGACCCGGAAGTAATCATCCTCGATGAGCCTACGCTTGGAATTGATCCGGCAGGGGTCAGGGAATTCCTGGATCTCATCGTGAAACTCAGCCGCGAGGAGGGAATTACGGTTCTTTTTTCGTCCCATCATTTGCATCAGGTGCAACAGGTATGCGACCGGGTGGGAATTTTTGTTGAAGGAAAATTACTGGCAGTGGGAGATATCAAATCCCTCGCAAAACAATTGTTTTCTGCGCACAATGTTGTCATTGAAGGCGAAGTGGTCATTGCGGAAAAAGCGAAAAGTAAAAGTACGGAAAAACCTGTCCCGGTTGACAAACTACCGGAACAGTTACAGCAATGCAAAGGTGTTGATCATGTGACAATGAAGAATAATCATTTTCAGTTGGAAGCTGAATATGATATTGCCCCCGAGATATCCCGGATCATAATACAGGCAGGATATGGTTTAAGTTACCTGAACAAGAAAGAATATGGATTGGACGATATCTACTATCAATATTTTCAGGGAGGGAAGAATCATGAATAGCATTACAAATCAGTTAAACCTGTCAAAAGTAAAAGAAGTTCTGAGATCTGATTCCTGGTTTAAAGGGCTGAAGAGATCTCCATCCGAACGTACTTCCCTGAATCCTTTTTGGGTGATGGTACAAAAAGAGATTACCGATCATTTCAGAAGCTGGCGATTTGTAATACTTATGGGCATAATAGCGCTAACCTGTATGGGATCCCTGTATACATCATTGTCGGGCATTACAAAATCGGTACAAGATAATACTGAAAATGCATTCTTTTTTCTCAATTTATTTACCCAATCGGATGGTACATTACCACCTTTCTTCGTTTTTGTGAGTTTTTTGGGACCCTTGCTTGGAATAAGCCTGGGCTTTGATGCGATAAACTCGGAACAGAGCAAAGGAACATTGAGTCGTATCCTGGCTCAGCCCATACCGCGTGATTTTGTTCTGAATGCAAAATTTATGGCAGGTATTATTGTTATCAGTGTCATGTTTTTTGCACTGAGTTTCCTGGTTTTGGGAACGGGATTGGTTGCCATTGGTATTCCTCCTACGTCCGGGGAATTTATGCGGATCGTTTTTTATACGGTATTAAGTATTGTTTATGTAGCTTTTTGGCTTAATCTTTCCATTCTTTTCTCGGTACGGTTTAAACAATCGGCAACTTCAGCATTGTCAGGTATTGCTGTCTGGCTGTTCTTCACAGTATTTTATCCATTGATAGTCAATATTATTCTTAAAAGCTTCGAACCTTCCCAATATGCATCGGCACAAGCCATATTTTTTTACCAGAAATTTAAATTCAGCTTAATTCAGATCATGCCCAATGAATTGTTCAGCGAAATTACGTCAACCTTGCTGGTGCCTTCGGTACGCAGTCTGGGTCCCCTGACAATGGAGCAGTTGCAGGGAACAATTCCCGGGGCTCTGCCACTGGGTCAGAGTTTATTGCTGGTATGGCCCCAGTTTACCGGATTGATCGCCTTATCGCTTGCGTGTTTTGTTTTGTCATACGTTTCTTTTATGAAAAGGGAAATACGGTCAAGATAAAAGAAGAACAAAATCTTCAAAAAATAAAATTGGCGGATATATGAGGATAATTCAATAGTAAAAGGGCAGGATAATTGCTCCTGCCCGATTCAGACTTTATTATGAAATCTTGATCTCTTTTGCAGGTTTTAGAGGATGATATTATTGTCAGAAGTCCGCAACGAATCGAAAATAAGGACATTTATTTTTACTGCTCCATTAAGGAAGGCATGGAATTAAAAATCCTTGATTCCTCGGATATTGTGAAAATTACCCGGGAAGAACTGGATCGTAAATTAGAGGAAATGGGAACCATATCGGCACTCCTTAACTTTAACTGCATTTTAAGGACCCTGGAACTTAAGGATAAAAAACAAACCGATGATTACGGGGCTATTTTTAAATCCATTCCGACAATAGGTTTCAGCACTTACGGCGAGAGTTATATCGGCCATATTAATCAAACGGCCACGATGCTGCTTTTTAAATAGGAATCTTTTAAATCATTTTTCGTGAAAATGTAATAAACAAATAGCGAATTCCTTATTTCGAAAAAGTTTTTTAAACGATGCTCGTCAAAGTCCGGACAGACCAGGATGATGACGAGCTTCACTTTTATTGCCTGATCATTAAATTAAACTGCAGGGGAGGAGATGCAGAAATAGGATGCATTGAAATATGTTTGAGAATATCCGGATTTGGGACCCGGTCATAAAAAGAATACGATCATGGAAGCCAGTTTCAATGCTACACTTTACAGGGAAAATGGTAATATGCTAAAGTTAAAGAATGGTTATGTAGTGGCTGTTTTTTAATGATTCTCAAACTCTTATATAAAAATAAAGGATGCGAGCCTTGACCTGCATCCTTTTCATGTATAAGAGTGTAGGTTGTTAATTTGTTTTACTTATCATCGTAACAATGTGATCCGATTTGTATTTACCTGCTTCAAGCTTGACCTGCATTTCTTTAAAACATTTTATGGTATAATCAACATCTTCTTCTGTGTGAGCAGCTGTTGGGATAATTCGCAACATGATCGTTCCCTTAGGAACTACCGGGTAAACTACTATGGAACAGAAAATACCATAGGTTTCGCGGAGGTCGATCACTACATTGGTACCTTCAGGTACATCTCCTTTCAGAAAAACCGGAGTTACGGGAGATTGGGTATGCCCCAGATCGAAACCATTTTCTTTCAGACCACTTTGCAGGCGACGTACAATTTTCCAGAGATTTTCTCTTAATTCCGGTCTGGTCTGAAGAAGTTCGAGCCGTTTCAAAGCACCTTGAACCATCGTCATAGGAAGCGATTTGGCAAAGGTTTGTGAACGCATATTATAGCGCAGATAATTAATGATTTCTTCTTCTCCGGCAATGAATGCTCCTATACCTGCCATCGATTTTGCAAAAGTGGAAAAGTAAAGATCAATATCATCCTGCACTCCAAAATGTTCACCGGTGCCTGCACCGGTTTTTCCCATTGTGCCAAAGCCATGTGCATCGTCGACAAGTAGCCGGAAGTAGTATTTTTTCTTAAGAGCAGCTATTTTATCAAGTTTTCCCAGGTCACCGGCCATGCCAAAAACGCCCTCGGTAATAACCAGAATGCCACCGCCGGTGCGTTCTACCCATTTTGTGGCACGTTGCAGCATGATTTCACATTTTTCAATATCATTGTGCGGGAATATAAAATTTTGACTGCCTGCAGCTTTCCCCAGCCAAATGCCATCCATAATACATGCGTGTGCCTCGGAGTCGAAAACGATGGCATCGTGCCGGTTAACAAGAGACTGAATAATAGAAACCATACCCTGGTATCCGTAATTAAGCAGGAAAGCATCTTTTTTACCGACAAAAGTGGCAAGTTTCGATTCCAGCTCCTCATGATAAGCAGTCTGCCCCGACATCATTCTGGCTCCCATCGGGTACGCCATTCCATATTTTTCTGCTGCTTCGGCATCGGTCTTCCTTACTTCGGGATGGTTTGCCAGACCGATATAATTATTTAAACTCCATATTAGGACCTCTTTTCCCCTGAATTTCATATGGGGTTTTATCTCTCCCTCTAGTTTTGGAAACATAAAATACCCATATGCAACTTTCTGGTATTGCCCAAGTGGGCCCATATTCTTCTGGATTTTATCAAAAATGTCCACAGTCTTTACGTTTTAAAATTTGAATCCACAAAAGTAGTTTTTTTTACTTTCCCGCCAAATGAGTAATATTAGGCGCGTAATATCGTTTATTCATAGTGATTTGAAAAAGAGAACACTTTAGTCCAGGTATTTTGCCTTTATAAATGAAGAATTGTGCATACATGATACATTTAAAAAACACAGTTCATTTGTTAATTAATTTTAAAATAGATAATACGGAGGAAGTTCAGTTGATTAACTTTTTTGAATCTGAGATTTTATTGTAACTTTGCGCGATATTTTACAGAGACATGAATTATTTCAGTAAGTTCTTATTTGTTAGCGTTTTAGTGTTGGTTATCGGAGGCTGCAGCGGGTATGAAAAAGTTCTGAAAAGTAATGACTATAAGAAAAAGTATGAAGCTGCGCTTCACTATTACTACGATAAAGAAGATTATGTGAGGGCCGCAACACTTTTCGACCAGATTGCCCTGGTATTCCGTGGCACAGATCAGGCCGATACGGTTTATTTCCTGCAGGCAATGAGCTACTTCAAGCAAAACGATTATATACTTTCCGGACATTACTTCAGGACTTTTGCCAAGACTTACGGAGGAAGTCCGTTTGCCGAAGAAGCTGACTTTATGGGAGCGTATTGCTACTACTTAACTTCGCCGCGTCCGGAACTCGATCAAACCAGCACAGTTCAGGCTATCCAGGCTTTTCAGCTTTATCTTATAAAGTATCCGGATAGCCAGCGAAAAGAACGGGTTCAGGAATATTTTATGGAATTGCGTGATAAGCTGGTTGAAAAGTCTTATCTGTCGGCAAAATTGTATTATGACCTGTCCGATTATAAAGCTTCCATCGTTGCGCTGAATAATAGTTTAACGAAGTTTCCCGAAAGCAAATACAGGGAAGAGATTATGTTTATGCTCGTAAAATCGAGTTACATGCTTGCCGATAAAAGTGTTTTGTCGAAGAAAAAGGAACGTTTTCAGGATACCATTGATGAATACTATTCATTTGCCTCCGAATATCCTGAAAGTAAATATATGAAGGAAGCAAAAAGATATTATCGGTTATCGGCAAATTATCTTGGTAACAGGGTGTTGGAAAATGAAGATAACGAAGAAATATAAACGGGATTGAAATATGGATTATAAAAAATCGAAAGCAGAGGTTACAACAATTACCAGAGACCTTTCAGATATGGAAGACAAGGTAGGAAATATTTATAAAGCAGTTGTAATTACTTCTAAAAGGGCTAATCAGATCAGTGTTGAAATTAAGGAAGAACTGAATCGTAAGCTGGAAGAGTTTGCAAATTACTCCGATAACCTCGAAGAGGTTTTTGAAAACAGGGAGCAAATCGAAATTTCGAGGTTCTATGAACGTATGCCCAAGGCTACGCTCATTGCTCTTGAGGAGTTCAAAGAAGATAAAATTTACGTTCGTGAACCCGAAGCAGATAATTAGTGCTTTTAAAAAAGAAAAATATTATTCTGGGGGTAACCGGAAGTATAGCAGCCTATAAGGCTGCTTTTCTTATCAGGTTACTTGTAAAAGAAGAAGCCCATGTGCAGGTTGTGATGACGGATCATGCGAAAGAATTTATCACTCCCTTAACACTTGCAACATTATCAAAAAATCCGGTACTGGTTGAATTCTTTAATCCGGAAAACGGATCGTGGAATAACCATGTCGACCTAGGTTCATGGGCCGATGCCTATGTTATAGCTCCGGCCACAGCAAATACTATTGCAAAAATGGCATACGGAATTGCCGACAACCTGTTACTGACAATCTATCTGTCGGCTCGCTGTCCGGTTATCATTGCTCCTGCCATGGATCTTGATATGTTTAATCACCAGGCCACACAAAATAACCTTCATATCTTATCGGACAGAGGCGATATCATTATTGAACCTTCGACGGGAGAACTAGCCAGCGGTCTGGAAGGGAAGGGACGGATGGAAGAGCCCGAGGCTATTGTCAGAATTCTCTCCGAACATTTATAGCATGCGTCGCGATAAAAGAAAAATCCTTAAGTTATACAGGGGAAAACAAGTATTAGTTACTGCAGGTCCAACGTACGAACGGATCGATCCTGTTCGTTTTATAGGGAATTTCTCAACAGGAAAGATGGGATATGCAATTGCCAATCTATTATGTGCAGCCGGAGCTAAAGTATCACTTATCAGCGGGCCGACCCATCTTAAGCCTGATTATCATTTAAAGAAGTTTATCAGGGTTGAATCTGCAGCAGAGATGTATGCTTCAAGTGTCAAATTGTTTCCCGGTAGCGAAATAGCCATATTGATAGCAGCTGTTGCCGATTATCGTCCTGTGAATGTTCAGGAGCGGAAAATTAAAAGTAATGAAGAACAACTTCTTCTGAAACTTGTAAAAACCGAGGATATCGCACTTAAACTCGGACAAATGAAAAAGTCCGGGCAAATAATTGTAGGTTTTGCCCTTGAAACCGATAACGAATTCAGTAATGCCGGTAAAAAACTTCAGGAAAAGAATTTTGATCTCATCGTGTTGAATTCATTACAGGATGAAGGAGCCGGTTTTGGTTTTGATACAAATAAGATTACAATTCTGGACTCAGACAATAAAATTCATAAATTCGGGTTAAAATTGAAAGAAGAAGCAGCGTTCGATATTCTTCAGGTCATAGCAGAAAAACTCAGATAGTATGAAGATCAGGCATTGTTTTGTATTCATTCTTGCGATAATTTCGATCAATCGTTCTGACGCACAGGAACTAAGCTGTGTCGTTACGGTTAATGCCACGCAAATTCCGGGTACTAATAAAGAGGTTTTCACTACCCTGCGCGATGCCATAAGTGATTTTATGAATAATACGGCATGGACCAATAATGTTTTCGAAGTAAACGAGCGAATTGAGTGCAACCTGCTTTTCAATATCACCGAAGAAGTAACCACAGGCGATTA
>CAYUAV010000087.1:6070-10232 GCA_964442665.1 uncultured Bacteroidales bacterium | reverse complement strand
AAAATGAATCACCTTTATCAATGTAGAATGATTTTTTCCTCAACACAGGTGAACCAAATTTTATAATGGGTAAAATCATGTAATCATTTTCTTTTTAAATCCATTGTCTCACTTTATTTTTATATTTTAAATACTCATCACCAAACAATTCCATGAGATTGGCTTCTTCTTTTTTAATATAGAATAAATTCATAACCACTATATACAGAAAGGCTGGAATAAGTAAAATAATTGACTTAAACAGTATTGCAGTGCCTGTGAGGATTATAAGCATACCCAGATACATAGGGTTGCGACTTATACTGAACGGACCATTTGTAATAAAATGAGATGGTTTCAGATAAGGTTTTACCGTTGTATCTAGTTTTTTAAAGAGATTATCTGTCCATAAATTGAGAACTACTCCGGCAACAATAAATATCCAACCCAAATGATTGAAAGGAAAAGGAATTATTCTTTTATCCGGAATAATAAACTGAACGGCAATGATTATTATCAATAATACAATAAACCAGGTTGTTGGCATTACTTTTCTTACCATATTCAGAAAGTTTAAATTAATAATGATAATTTCTCACATAATAAGTTTTTCCTTTATATTTAGTTCCTTTAATCAATCCCTGTGAAACCAGGAAATTAATAACAGATTGGTCTGTTTTATTTTGCTTTAAAAGCCTTGTCATTGTATCCTCTCTTAACGGGTGCACCGATGTGATATTTAAAATATCCTCGAAGGCATTACCGGTAGTACCTGCATCGGTACCTTCAAATCCGGTTAATAGTTCAGTGGGGAGACCGGCTTCCTTATATATCTGCCATGCTTCTGTAAGTTTTTCTTCTGTAACCGGTTTTATTTCTATTACAGCAGGCGGTCGGGTTGGGATTGAAAGAAAAGCAGTTTTAGGGTTCAATGTAGCAATATACATTGCTGTTTGTTCTAATTGTCCTGGAGAATCGTTATACCCTTCAACAAGCATAGTTTCTGTGTGTAATTTGCCCTTATAACCGGAAGCAAAAGACTTCAACCCTTCAAGAATTTTTTCAAAATCGATTCCTGCCAATGGCCTGTTAATTTTTTTCCACGCAGTTTCATCAATTGCATCGACTTTAACCGATACCCAGTCCGCTTCCATCAAATCGTCCTGTACATGCGTATGATGTATAAGCGATGCATTGGTAATTACGGCTATAGGAATACGAAACTTCTTTAATAATTTTATTTCCCTTCCCAGATTAATATCCAGTGTAGGTTCTCCATTGGCAACAAAAGTGAGGTAATCCGGCTTATGCCTGCTATCAAGTTTTTCTATATGTTCACCGACATTTTCTACAAGCTTTTCAGGTTCGTAAAAAGTTTGCCGTGTTGTCAATTTTTTATGGGTATCCCCAATCTGGCAATACACACAGCTATAAGAACAAACTTTGTGCGATACAATATTGTTTATTCCTAGGCTTAGGCCAAGCCTTCGTGATGGTATAGGGCCAAATGCAATCATATTTTTACTTGTACTATTTCATTAATCAAATGAGAGATTTTATCAAATGATTCAATAATTGTCCTGTCTGGCTGGTTATAGATGGTAGTCCCTTTATCGCATACTTCGCCGATTTCCATTACAATCGGAATTTGTCCTAAAAGCCTTGTGCCGAATTCATGTGCCATTTTTTCCCCGCCACCTTTACCGAAAATAAAATATTTCTCATCGGAATGCTGGGCAGGAGTAAACCATGCCATGTTTTCTATTATCCCCAATATGGGAACATTCAAATCGGGATTTGTAAACATAGCCGCTGCTTTCCGTGCGTCTGAAATAGCTACCTCCTGTGGGGTTGTAACGATTATTACCCCTGCAAGGTTTAATTTTTGGACAGTAGTAAGCTGTATATCCCCTGTTCCGGGGGGGAAGTCAACAATCATATAATCTATTTCGCCCCAGTCGGTATCCCTGAATAGTTGTGTCAACCCGTTTGATGCCATTGGGCCTCTCCAGATAAGCGATTGCCCGGGAGAAACAAAAAAACCAATGGAAACTAATTTTACACCGAATTTTTCAATGGGGTAAATTACTTCTTTACCGTCTTTCATGCCACCGGAAGGCCGCTTGTTTTGGACACCAAACATCATGGGTATCGAAGGTCCGTATAAATCAGCATCCAACAGGGCAATCTTATGTCCCTGCCTTGCGAGTGAAACAGCCATGTTTGCAGCAATAGTTGATTTTCCCACGCCGCCTTTACCCGATGCTACTACGATAATATTCTTCACTCCGGAAATTTCTATTTTTTCAAATGCTTTTGGGTTCATATATATTTGTTGTTATACTATTCCACATTTTATTCAGTTCCTTTGCCATTAATCCGTTTGGTTCAAACTCAATAATTGTTTTGCCTTCCAGCAGGGCGAAAACTATTGATTCGTCATAAGGGATTTTACCAAGAATAGAAATACTTTTATCTTTCAGGTTGTTTTCAATTGTAAGGGTCATATTCTCATTCAAATCATATTTATTGATAATGACATAAACAGGGGTATGAAAACGCCCGATCATTTCAATAAGCCTTTCTAAATCGTGCCAGCCTGAAAGTGTAGGTTCTGTAACGGCTACAATGGCATGGGCGCCTGTCACCGAAGAAATTACCGGGCAGCCAATGCCTGGTGGGCCATCAGTTATAATATATTCTGCCCCTGCATTGCTGGCAGTTTGTTTCGCATACTGTCTGATTTTCGATACCAATTTACCTGAATTTTCCTCGGCAATGCCTAGTTTGCCATAAACCATAGGGCCAAACCGGCAATTGGCAAAATAGATTTGGTTGTTTTCGTATTTTTCAATTTTAATAGCCCTTACCGGACAAGCAACGGCACATAACCCGCAACCTTCGCAGGCAAATTCATCAATTATCAGTTCATTGTTTTTTATGTCAATGGCGTCAAAGCGGCATAAATCTTTACACAACCCGCATACAGTGCATTTCTCGATTTCAACGGTTGCTATTGCACCGCTTGCAAATTTTTCCTGTTGATAGATGTCCGGCGAAAGTATCAGGTGTAAATCGGCTGCATCTACATCGCAATCTGTAAAAACAGCTTTTACTGCAAGTGAGGCAAAGGCTGCGGTAATGCTGGTTTTGCCGGTACCACCCTTTCCGCTTAATACAACTATCTCAAAGGGTTTTTCCATTCAATGCCTTATTTATAATTTCTATAAATATTTTTTTTATTTCTTCGCTGGTTTCAACAAGTATTTCACCTTTTGAATATGCCCTGGCCAATTCTCTTTTAAAAGGGATTTCGCCAAGAAGGGGTATGTTATTTTGATGTATATAATCATACAAAGGATTATAATTAAGCCCGGCTTTATTGACCACTATTCCATGTCTCTTATTAAGCTGATTAACTGTTTCAACCATCAGTTTCAGGTCGTGCAGGCCAAACGGGGTGGGTTCTGTAACCATAATCACATAATCGGCTTTGGAAACTGTTGCCACTACCGGGCATGAAGTACCCGGCGATGAATCGTACAGAATAATACCGTGTTGTTTTGAATGATTTATGGTTTCCCTTATAACGCGGGTTTGCAGCGAACTACCCACATTCATTCGTCCTTCGATAAATTCATCTTTTGTATAATAATCATAATAGGTTATTTTTCCTATTTCCCTGTTATTTTCAATTATTGCCCCTTCCGGACAAATATAAGCACAGGCCCCGCAACCATGGCACATATCGTCTACCACTTCAATATATTTTGCGGGGGGCAACATAATAATGGCATTGAATGCACAAACAGCTTTACATTTACTGCAAAAGGTACATTTTTCAGTTTCTATCCGGGGCGTGGAAATATGTACCGGATATTTGGCTGTTTCGGAAGCTTTTAGAAAAATATGGCAATCGGGCTCTTCTACATCACAATCTAAAAGTTGCACATTGTATTTCATGTATTTTGTAAGTACCTGAAAAAGCCCTGTGCTTACCGTGGTTTTTCCTGTTCCCCCTTTTCCGCTTGTAATAGCAACCTTCATTTGTTCTTAGTTAATTTTTTCATGGTGGTTAATTACCGGATATTTTTTAAAACCCGATGCGTTGGTGCTTTTTAGGTGTTGAACTTTTTGGTTAAAGAAAACGACGGAATTTTTTTCTCTCACACCAATTATTTCC
>CAYUAV010000087.1:0-6060 GCA_964442665.1 uncultured Bacteroidales bacterium | reverse complement strand
CAGTAACATTGCATTTAACCATTAGCAGGAAGAATATTTTTTTATCGCTATTGTTTATCAGCCCTTCCAGGTTACCTTGTCCTTTGGAAATAATAATATCGGCTTTATCAAATATATTTCTGAATTCCAGGGAACACCGGTTCAAAAGAGTTGAAGGGGCATCGTATCCATTGGAAATAACTTTGGCGATTTTTGTTATGCCTACTTTTTCAGCATCTTCCATTGTAACATCGTTGATAATGTTGCTTCCGCGAACTACAAAATAAATATTTGGGTGACCGATGGTTTCGATAAAAAGTTTATCCAAAACAATTTCGCCTACATTATCGCCCAGATATAAAATTGTGGATGCTTTTTTCAATTCTTTTTTCAATTCAGAAGAATGGTCTATTGCCGGTTCTTTTGAAACTGCCTCTGACAGTGCCTGGAACACATTAAAAGAATTTGGCGGCCCAAAATCAATAATATTACCTGCAAGGGCATATCGTAGAGCTGTCTGGAACGGGTTATCAGATTTGTTTATAATATCCCTGATATCTTCTTCAAGGCTCAATAACAGATCGTTGTAATATTTTTTCTCTTTTTTGTAAGGATCTTCTATGCGTGTTGCCTTTTTAATTAAACGGTGCATCAAACAGGATACCTCAGGTGCCAATAAATTATTATTGTTATGGTCTACAACTAACAATCTGAACCTGACAATAATATCCCTTGCTATGTTATCCTGTATTTCATATTTATTAAGTAATTTATTTGCCTGTTCGAGGAAACATTTAATACAATCGGTATGCATTTCTTTAATTAATGGTCGCAGGCATTTATGCCTGTTTTGAGTTTATCATTTAAAAATTCATCTGCCAAAATTCTGGTTGGTTTCTCTTCAACGCCCGTAAACACTTGTATATTTTGCTGGTTAAAAAGTGAAATAGCCCTTTGTCCCATTCCCCCTGCAATAATGTGTGTTACTCCGTGGGATGCCAGCCAAGCTGGCAAAACACCCGGTTCATGAGGCGGAGGGGTTACGTATTTTTCTTCTGTTATTTTTTTATTTTCGGCCTGAAAAATTGCAAATTTCTCACAATGCCCGAAATGCTGGCATAAACAATTACTGCTTGTTGGAATAGCTATTGTTTGTTTCATTTTATATATTACTAATTAAATTACTATTTTCTTATTATTTTAATTTTTAGTATTTAATGTCTGTAAGAAAACCCGGCATTTTCTTCCCACACCCCTCTAATTCCCCTGAAAGGGAGAAACTCAATCCGCTGTGCGCGTATGATTTCCCCTTTAGGGGACAAAGGGGTGAGCGAGGGAGATTTTTCATTTTGTTGAATTTTCTTTCAGACACTATTTAATGTCCGATGTTTAGCTTACTGATTTATATTTGCTGACTAATTACCACCGGACATTTTTTATTACGTACCTACTCTCCCTCTTTCTCCAACTCACTAAGTCTCTTTTCAATATCTTTCTGACTGCGTTTAAGCGATTCTGCCTGCGATTTTAGCAGTTTAATTTCATCATCTTTACTTATGGTTTGCGTCATGGGGAAGCTTTGAGCAAATCCTGTAAAAGATGAGCCAAAGTTACGGCCCCTGCCATAACCCATTCCTCTTCCTCTGCCTCTTCCAAAACCAAAGCCTCTTCCCATGCCGCCGCCAAATCCTTTTGCATAGCCCGGCGTATCATATCCGGCACAAAAACCTAATGTTCTTCCGGTTCCGGGACCTTGTCCCATTGGTCCGGTACGGTCTCCTTGTGGCATAATTTATTAATTTTAATTGTTAAACATTTCTATTATTTTGCGAACTGTCTGTCCGCTTTTTATTATCTGAGTCTCTATTTTCAATTTATTCAGCATATCTTTTGCTTTAGGGCCAAACTCCACAGCATATATTTTATTAATGCCGTTATTGGCTAAAAATTCAGACACCTGCGGACCTACGCCACCTGCACCGTTTTTAAGGCTGTTTTCTTTAAAATCGATTTGTTTGGTTTCCAGATTATAGAAACAAAAAAAAGGGCAACGTCCGAAACGCTCGTCAATTATTGCATCAATACTATTTTCCGATGCCGGAATAGCGACTATCATATTTTTAGTTTTAAAATTTTATGCTGGTACAAATTTAATATTATAAATGAACATAAGTTCATTATAGTTAAATATTTTTGGATAAGTCAAATTCCGAATTGCAGCATAATAAATCCAATTACAAGGCCAATAAGCATGTTGATGGCTTTAACTTTGATAAAATCTTTTCTCGATTCCGCGAGCAGGGGTAACATTCCATGCCCGTCCTGTACAATGGAATTAGTCAATAATATGCTAAAAGGAAGCAGGTTTTGGGAAAACAAAGTCACAAAAACCAAATGAGGGCCCGATTCAGGAATCATGCCGATTACAACAGCAATAAGAAGCATTGTATAGGAATTGTCCCTGACAAGGTTGGTGAGTAATGCATTAGTTTGAATAAAATGTAGTGTGATGAAGGCCCCCCATGTCCATAAAAAAATATGCAGTAAATGTTTTTTCAGTATATGGTCATATAGGTGTTCCTTTAAAAAATGTTCGGGTACTGTACTAAAAACAAACAATAAGAAAAAACTGCCGACAACGAATGTTATTTTTTCCCAATTCCATGTTGAGGAACCAATAATTCCTGAAAGCAGCAAAACGACAAATACAAAAGTAAATACCAAAAGTACAGCCCTTTCAAACGATATTTTTTTTAGTTGTGGTACAATTATATTTTTTGAAAAACACTTACAATATTCATGTTCATGAACTACAAACCCATGAGGATCAATAGAAATATTCTTTCTGCTAAACATATGTACAATCCATCCCGCTGCCACAGCAATAACTAATAAAATACCGTTCAATAAAAGCGCTTTCCCAGGAAACAGGGCAAACATTACAAAAGCTTCATCGCCCGATGTGGCAATCATCACAGCAACAAGTCCTGCCAGACTCATCATCCGGTGCGTATATAAGGAAACAACAGTAAAAGCGCCCATACACCCCGGGGTAATACCAAGCAGGGCGGCAATAATAATTTGTAAAAAGGGCGATTTCTGCAATTTGTCTGCCCAACGGTTTTTGCTTTGTACATTAATATATTCAATAACAACCATTATGAACAATACAAATACCGTAATCATTACCGATTGTTTCAGCGTTGTTACAATGATTTCAGTCATGATGAATGTTTTCAGAAAGTGAATATTTCTCCTGTCCTTACCTTCTTTGTGCCGAAGTTTTCATGAAATAGTCCCAATGCAGGATTATCGGTGCAATGCGATGGATAAACATGTACTACACGATTTTTTTGCAAATAGACGATTGTTTCTTTTGTTTGATTGTCAGCCTTTTTCAGGTGAAACCCACCCATAATCCCGTATATCGTGTTTTCGCCGGTTACTTTTTTTGCATGTTCCAAAGTATTTACAATCCCTGCATGGCCACACCCTGTGATTACAAATAATCCTTCATCAAGCAATAGGGCTATGGCGCTGTCGTCCATCACGAAATCGGGTATACTCTCATCGAGAAGAAATGAAGTACTCTTTGATTCGAAATCGGTTTTACGGGGGATTTCGCCCAGGAAAATAATTTTTTCAGAAATTTGATAGGGCGTTGAAGAAGTAATCAGTGTGAATTTTTCAGCCAGTTCATCTTTTGAATTTTTCAAGCCAATATAAGAATGGTCGGCTTTTCTGAAACGTTTAATAAAACAACCAGGATGACACAACAATTTTCCGCCTGAAAGGTATTCAAGGCCATTTCCATGGTCGAAATGCCCGTGACTGAGTATAATTATGTCAAGGCCTGATAAATCAATTTCCATAAAACCGGAATTCTTCAAAAACATATCGCTTTGGCCGGTATCGAAAAGCACCTTTTTCCCGTCGTGTTCAATCAGATACGACAAGCCATGTTCGGCCTGGGTATGTCCACCTGCATTATTATCAGTAAGTGTCGAAACGACCATAATAAAACTTCTATTTAAAATTAGTTTATGAGGTTTTACCTGAATAATTCATGTTAAAATGAACTTTTGTACATTTATTCATTTTCATTTGATTTCTCTGCTAAAAACAGGCAATGTGTTCCATTAATCTTGCTCACTATTTTACCTGTATCATCTTTAAAATATCTTTTTTCCAAGGATACAGGATCAATGTGTTCGGTAAGCCTGAATCCCCTGTTTAATAGAAATGTTTCTATTTCTCCTTTTTCAATGCCAAATTTCCAGGGTTCGCTCGCATTAAAAATTACCTTGTGAATACTTTTTTCACCATAATAGATATTTTCCTTGCGTAAAACAGAAGCATAAATATAATCGCATACAATCAGACTGTCATTTCCAGCATATTCATGAATTATTCTAAAGGTACTGTTGACAGCATCTTCTTCGAGGTACATCGTTAATCCTTCAAGAATAAATAAGCTTTTTTTATTTTTTATAAAACCATATTCATTTAGTTTGTCCTCTATTCTTTCTTCATTAAAATCAACAGGTATATACACGATGTTTTCAGGGGATTTAATCCTTCTTTTTTTAAACTGTTTTAACTTGGCTTCTTGCGTTGTTTTTGCGTCCAATTCAAATACTTTAACAGTATGGTTGTTCCTTAAAAATCGGATACCTCTCGAATCAAAACCTGCACCAAAAATTACTAACTGCTCATAATTTTCTTCTATTGCTTTTTCGAATATTGAGTCTATATACTTTGTCCTGCCAATTACATATTCATAAATTCCCCGTGGTGCCAATATGCTCTTTATTATTTTTATAAAGAGCCTCACAAACACAGGTAAAAGAACATATGCAACAGAATCACCCGAATGGTAAAAAGGATTTTTATCCAGGTAGGATGCTGCTCGCATACAACAGGTATAGGCTGCCGTTTTAGATGATTTTTTTTGGATGCGGCCCTGCTTCATTATTGTTTAATTGCATTAAAACCAGGTACTTTTCTTATAGCTAACATATTGTTCTCCAAATCGTATTTCCAGGTGTTTTTCTTCCCAATGTTTCCAAAGAATAATCATAGGAATCCAAATTAATGCAGATAGTAAGGTTATCATACTTTCGAAAAAAAGTGGTATCCCAATGTGGATAAAAATAATGCCCAGATACATCGGATTGCGAAGTTTGGAGTATATCCCGGATTTAATTAAGTAATCAGGTTCAGAGTAGCCTTTTTTTTCAATGGTCGCAATAGCTCCAATAACTATACCCGATAAACCGATGATAATACCAATTATTCTCAGGAAAATGCTAGTATCGAATTTAATCGGATCTGAAAAAACCATAAAGCCAAAAGCCAGATAACCTGCAAAAACAATGACATGAGTTAGTACATTAAAAAATTTACTTCGTTTTGCAAAATCAACTCCTCTGTAAACATTATAATGCCAGAGTGTATGCAGGCAATAACTTACCAGGCTAAGCAGAAAGGATAGTATAAATACAAGCATAATGTCATTTATATTCAAAATTAATCGGATTTGCTTTAATATGAACAAAAGTTCATTTATTTTTAAAGCTTATTTTTAAATTGATATTTTATTAGGGCAATTATTTGATTAACTAATAGAGTAGCAAAGGATAGAGAACCATCCAATAGCTATTTTAATTAATGTAATGAAAATATTCAAAACCTATATAGCTCCTGTTTTTCTGCTTTGGATATTTCTTATTCCTTCGGCAGTTAAAATTGTCCATAAACATGAAGCCTCATTTCATTGTACTGCAAAAACTGAGAAACATTTCCATGCTCACCATCCCATCTGCTTTATTTGTGCTTTTGATTTTTTTAATTTCGTTTTTGAAAAAAATCGTTTTACAAAAGATTTAAATAGTAACGTTATTCAAAAAGTTCTTTTACCCATTTCTGTTTTTATATCCTACCCTTTTTATTTATCTCTATTATTGCGTTCGCCTCCCGGAACAATGGTTTCATGGCATTTATGAATCATTGTTGAATTTTATTACTACTAAGAACCTGTTTAAATTTTTAATGCTAAAATCGAATGTTGGATAAATCCTG
>CAYUAV010000086.1:5926-10292 GCA_964442665.1 uncultured Bacteroidales bacterium | reverse complement strand
TACCCGATGAAATTGAAGGAAGAAAGAGTACGATTACCACACTGGATGAAGGTTCCGATGCCTCATGGCGAGAATTATTCGCGGGTAAAAAATCTGGTGCTTCATCAGAAATTAAATACAATCTGCGTAAGCGGGAATTGTCCGAATAAGGGTGAATGCTGGAGTGCGGGTACAGCTACTTTCATGATACTGGGAGAAAAATGTACCCGAAATTGTAAATTTTGCCAGGTCCATACGATGAAACCCGATAACGTCAACTGGAATGAGCCTGACAGACTGGCAGAAACAATCAAATCCCTTAACCTGCACCACGTGGTCCTGACTTCCGTAGCCCGCGATGAACTACCCGATGGAGGTGCACGTTTTTGGGCTTTTACTATCAGAAAGGTTAAAGAAGTTAATCCCAACATTACCATGGAAGTCCTGATTCCCGATTTTCGCCGGGGAAACCGTACGCTCGATATTATTATAGATGAACAACCTGAAGTCATATCGCATAATATCGAAACCGTAAAACGCCTTACTCCGGATGTGCGGTCCATGGCACGATACGAATACAGCCTGGAATTGCTGTCCTATATTTCCCGGTCGGACATTATAACCAAGACGGGACTCATGCTGGGACTGGGTGAAACAGAGGATGAAGTTATTCAGGCTATGGACGATTCTCTTCATGCCGGAGTTAAAGTATTTACCATCGGACAATACCTGCAGCCTTCAAAAGAGCATTATCAGGTGAAGGAATATGTGCATCCTGAAGTATTCAAACGCCTTAAAGAAATTGGTCTGAGTAAGGGATTCCGGTATGTGGAAAGCGGTCCCCAGGTACGATCGTCATACCATGCCGAACAACATATTAATGCCCAATGAACCATGTCCTGTTCGATTGTATATCATGATATTGGATTAAAAGAATATAAGGAGGCATGGGATTATCAGGAAGCAGTGCATGGCGGAGTTCTTAAAGCCCGTGATCATGAGAATGGCTCATTGTCGGCAGGAATGCTGATTTTCTGCGAACATCCCCATGTGTATACGCTCGGGAAAAGCGGGCAGCAAAACAACCTGCTGATCAACGACGATTTTCTGAAAAAAATACAGGCATCGTACTATCAGAGTAACCGGGGCGGTGATATTACCTATCACGGCCCGGGACAAATCGTGGGCTATCCGGTTTTCGACCTGGAAAAGTTAAAACTGGGCGTGAAAGAATATATCCATCTTCTCGAAGAGTCGATCATACGTACACTTAAGGATTATCATATCAGCACCTCGCGGCTGGAAGGAGCCACCGGAGTATGGTTGGATACCGGTACTCCTGACACCAGAAAGATCTGTGCGATCGGTGTGCGGGTTAGTCGGGCCGTAACCATGCATGGTTTCGCCCTGAATGTGAATACCAATCTCAGCTATTTTTCCCATATCAATCCCTGTGGTCTCACCGGTAAAGGAGTTACTTCTATGCAAAAAGAGCTTGAAAGATCCGTAAATCTTGATGAGGTAAAAGAATTGCTGAAGAAGAATATAGCACAGGTTTTCGACCTGGAGGTAGATTAGTTTAACAGAGGTTCCTTATTATTAAAATAATTTAGATCCGTCCTAACTTATCCGAATTTTATCAATCTCCCGGAATCGTTTTACTGTATCATCTCCTAATCCTGTTCCGTATGCTTCATCTCTTTTATCATGGATGTGCCATAAGGATAGAAACTTTCTTTTTCGTGATTTTCAAATTTCCTTCGCATTTCGGGCGTATCAATCTGCCAGTCGGGACGTATTTTCTGATTAACAGCCCTCAGGTCCATATGCAGTTCGTACATGGCAGGCCGGCCCCAGTACCAGTAACCGTTGTATATTTTAAATATCTTTAGCCCCGGTTCCAGAACAAAAGTGTAGGGAATCATCGGATCGTTCTTCGGATCTGTATATTCCTGTATCCCCAGGTCTTTCTGGATAATCCTTCCTTTATCATACAGAAACGGCCAGTGTGCCGCGATTCCCTTTCGCAGTTCGTTAATTCCCATGAAATCATCAGTAGTTATGGTAACAAGAGAAGTATAGCCCACATCGCAAAGCCGGGAGAAACCGACAAGTTCCCGTAGAAACTGGTGGTCTTTCGGACAAAAATTACCACGGTTCAACGTGAGGATCATAGGATTTATACCCTGAAGTTCCGATAGTTTTCTTTTCGTACCCGTATGATCGGGTAATTCATAATCGGGAAACTGGTTTTCCACTTTAATATTTTCGTGCATAGTATTCAATTTACGTTAAACATTCCGTTTACTTTCCGTATCACTTTCCTGATCCATGAAATAAAGCAGACAAATGATCCGATGGGAAAAAGTATAAAAAAACGTGCCAGTCACCGATTGCAACTCAACAAAATGTCCTGCACATATCCACAAGTCTTTTAAAATGCATAAGTAATGCTCCTTTACGGGAGTTAATAATGAACCATGGTATTGTCTGCAGATATGATCATGGATATTGCTTTGTGGAATTATCAGGTTGAGATGGGAAATAATTCAACAGCTTTACTATCATAAAATTCTGAGATAATATTTTCATATAACAAAATTTCACAGAAAACATCACGGCAATTTTACTATCTTAGTTGCCGGCGAAAAACCGATCCTCACTTTAACGGGAAGGAAGGCTGAAAAAGGCTGCAGATGGAGAAATACTGGAAAATCATAGAAAGTGGTCCGCGTGGTGATATCGAAAAACTCATCTATGAGTTAAATATAAGTTATGTGCTGGGAAATTTGCTTTTACAACGTGGCATTAACAGCTATGAGCTGGCACGTGAATTTTTCCGGCCAAATCTGGAAAACCTCCACGATCCTTTTCTGATGAAGGATATGGATGCCGCTGTTGACCGGCTCGATGACGCCATTACCGGCGGGGAAAAGATGCTTATTTACGGTGATTACGATGTTGATGGCACAACTTCTGTAGCCCTTACCTACTCTTTTCTCAAAAAAATCTACAGCAATGTCGATTACTATATCCCCGACCGGTATTCGGAAGGCTATGGCATTTCCGTGAAGGGAATCGATTATGCTGCCAAACATAATATTTCACTGATCGTTGCCCTCGATTGCGGTATTAAGGCCGTTGAGAAGATCGGCTATGCCAAATCGAAAGGCATTGATTTCATAGTATGCGATCATCATACACTGGGTGAAAAATTACCCGATGCCATTGCGGTTCTCGACCCGAAACGTCCTGATTGTCCCTATCCTTACAAGGAACTTTCAGGATGCGGAGTGGGTTTTAAGTTTTTGCAGGCATACTCAACACGCCGTAATATTCCCCCCGGTGAGCTCTTGGAGTATATTGACCTGGTTGCTGTCAGCATTGCCTCGGATATTGTGCCGATTACAGGAGAAAATCGTATTCTGACCCACTTCGGACTCAAAAAACTGCAGGATAATCCGTGTACCGGGCTCAGGGCCATTAAATGCGTAGCGGCTATCGACGATAAACCCATTGCCGTTGAGGATATTGTATTCCGCATCGGACCCAGGATCAATGCTGCCGGACGCATGGAATCGGGAAAGCAGGCTGTGGATCTGCTGATCTCCAATAATCCCGAGGAAGCTTTTGTGCTGTGCGACAAAATCAATATTCACAACCAGACCCGGCGCAATATAGACAAAAATATTACCGAAGAAGCGATTAAAGAGATCAGACAGCTCGAAAAAAAGTACAAGTACTCAACAGTGCTTTACAATCCTGAATGGCACAAGGGAGTTGTGGGAATTGTAGCATCGCGCCTGATCGAAACCTATTACAAACCGACCATCATTCTTACCGAATCGAACGGTTTTGCCACAGGTTCGGCACGAAGTGTCGACGGATTCGACCTGTATGAAGCCGTTAACGAGTGCAGCGACCTGCTGGAAAGTTTCGGTGGTCACATGTATGCTGCAGGACTCACTTTAAAGAAAGATAACGTACAAAAGCTCCGCGACCGTTTCGAGGATATCGTTAAAGAAAAGATAACCCCCGAACAGCTTATACCCCAGATAACGATCGATGCCGAGCTAAACTTCGCCGATATCACACCGAAATTTTACCGCGTACTTAAACAGTTTGAACCTTTCGGGCCAGGGAATATGAATCCGGTTTTTTTTGCCGAGAATGTTGCCGATAACGGACAGGGCAGACGCGTTGGTACCGGAGCCGACCACCTGAAGCTGAACCTGATACAGGAAGAGAATCCCTTCGATGATATCCCGGCTATTGCATTCGGACAGGGCCATAAATTCGATAAAATTACGAACGGTAATACCTTCGATATTGCTTATTCCATTACGGAAAACCACTTCCGCGGCGTAACCAGTCTGCAGCTCAATAT
>CAYUAV010000086.1:0-5826 GCA_964442665.1 uncultured Bacteroidales bacterium | reverse complement strand
AATTCAAATAATCCTTCCTCCCCAGCTTTCTCTCTAAGCTTTTTAGTGATCCGTTCTGTCTCGGAATTCTTTAGTTTCGGGCGCAAAGCACTGTCCAGAATTTCGCCATAATTCTGTTGTATCAGTGGATACCAGTCGCCGGGATTTGGTAAATCGCCCGGGTAGCGTAATACGATATGCATGTGCAGGTGGGCCTGCGACTGTCCGGCTATGTCGCCATCCTGTACCGACCAGTCGAAGGCTTCGGCATTAAAGACTTTCAGCAGCATAGCAGTAACCTTTCGCGAAAAGAGTATCATTTCCGTAACCTCATTCTCGCCAAGCTCCAATAGTGAAGCGATATGTTTTTCGGGAACAATCAGGGTATGGCCCGGAAATATAGGAGCAATGTTGTACACAGCCCTGAACTGCCCCTCACGGGCAAAAACAAATTCCTCAATATGCGTGGAACAAAAAGGACAATTCATACCCTAAAGATAAAAAATATGCAGCTTCATCCCTATTGTATCACAATCAACTTTTTGGTTTGTACGAGCCCGTTCGCTTCCAGACGACAATAATATATGCCTTCCGAAAGTTGTGAGCTGTTTAACTCTATTCGATGCGCTCCGGCTTTTAAAAGGCCCTTTTCAAGTTCCAGTAATTTTTTCCCTGTCAAATCAATAATAGAGAGTTCGCCTTCCGAATCTTCGGGTAAAAAGTATTCGATAGTAGTAGTTGTACTGAACGGATTAGGATAATTCTGCAGCAATCCCGTATTTATCATATCCCCCTCAATGAGATCGGGTACAGTGTGGGATGAAATATTACGGTAGAAAACCAGACCACCCATATATCTTCCTGCAAAAACATCGAGGTCTTCATCATCATCAATATCTGCCAGAAATGGCAGGTTTAATGCAGTAGTACCCGAAACCATCCCCGCAAATGTATCGGTTACAAAATGAAAAACAGGGACATTAACAGTTCCTGTATTTTCATAGAACAACAGGTTACCATGATAAGCCCCTACAAAAAGATCTAAGTCGCTGTCGTTATCTATATCTGCCATTCGAAAATAGATATCAAAATCCTTTATGGCTTCACCCATATCATCGCGAAGCGTATCCTCCGAGGGTACAAATATTGCTGTATCGGCTGATCCGTGATTCCAAACGGGAAGTATTGCCCTATCATAATCCGTCGTATTCACAAAAACAAACAGATCAAGATCTCCGTCACCATCCAGATCGGCTAATTCCGGTCCCTCACCGGGGACAGGCTGGTCCAGGGTATCGGTCAAAATTCCCAGAGAATCGAGTACAGGTTCCTGGCTGGTCCCGATATTCTTATAATATATCAGCTGGGTGGGATAACCATACATGACCAAATCAAAATCACCATCATCATCAAGGTCGCCCCATGCATGAGTCAGTCCGACTCCGGCATGAATGTCCTGATAATATTTTGTGATCCAGGTGAATTCAGGCGATTGCGGACTGCCTGTGTTTTCAAGATAGTAAAACCTGCCATAATCAGTTGAAACAAAAAGATCCTTGTCGCCGTCGGCATCAATATCCACCAGCGTAGGACAGGAATAATACCCGAAATCCAGGAAGTCGAGTGAGAGTTCTTCCGTTACCAACGAAAAAACAGGATTGACGGCTGTCCCCTCATTTTCATAATAACTGACAAATCCATGATTGCTGCCAAGAAACAGGTCATAATCCGAATCATTGTCGATATCCACGAAAGCAGGTGTAAGAAAATCCATAAAATCAGGGGGTACAATGTATTCCATATCTTCGAGAGTGAATTCGGGTGAAGAGGCAGAACCCGTATTCCGGTAAAAAGCCAGCTGCGAATCGCTCGAGCCTGCGAAGAGATCGGCATCGCCGTCATTATCTATATCAACAAAGGCAGGTGTATAAAATATATTACCCGGTTTAATGATCTCGTCCGATGCGTTGCGAAGTGTATCGACAAATGTGAATGTTGTGGAAGTATTGTTATCGCGTGTGAAATAAAATAAGCCTTCCCGATAACTGCCAATGATCAGATCGTTCAGACCGTCATTATTCAGGTCGTAAAAAAAAGGCGCTGACACGGTTCCTATATCAATCGATTCGAATGAAGGAGTTATCAGTTCATAGTCGGGTGAAGACGGGCTTCCGATATTCTGATAGTATTTTATCTGACCATCATTGGAACCGACAAACAGATCAGGATCGCCGTCCAAATCAATATCGTCGAAGGCCATTCGGTTATCCCCGTTGCCAAATTCAAGTTCGCTCAGGGAGGGATCGGCGAGGATAAATTCTCCGGCAGAACCGTTTCCGTCGTTACGATAGAACAGCAGATTGCCACCATCCCTTCCTGTCAGTAAAAGATCAGGATCGCCGTCATTGTCAATATCAGGCATAGCTATATCCAGCGTATTAAATCCGCCATTAAAAGGTATGCTTAACAATTTTCCGTTTCTGCTGACAGGAATGGAATTCACTTCCTGTTCAAAGCTTTGCGCATGTGCCAATACAGGAAGAAATATAAAAATGCAGAAGTAAAGTTTTTTCATGGTTCACAGGATTGATTTATACTTTACATTCAGGTATCACATTAATTAATATTAACCTGCTGATACCCTGTTAAGCGTATAAACAACTCATATAAAGAGATTGTTTTTCAGTGTTGCCGGAAAAAACTGCAGAGTCGACCTGTGCCGTTGCAGACAGGAGCTTGCGGCAAACAGAATCAATACCCTGACAGCATTTATTGGTGTTTAAAGCCCGATCTTTTGATTATGTTTACAGACTTGTTTTGCCAGTCAGAAACACTTCCTGCTAAAATGTTCGGCACGCTCATACTAATAACCTGAACCGGACAATCTTATTTAAGCGAAACCGGCGGAAGTCTTCACTGGGAGCGGGCAGATCGATCAATTATTTAAAAGGCAGCAAATAGAATATCAGGGTAAATACTAATCCAAATACTACAGCCGCCAATATCATTTTACCGGCCTTTGCCCTGTCCTCTCTTTTCATTTTCCGATCTTCAACTGTAGTGGTATTGCCCAGTTCCTTAAAATTATAGATCCCTCTCATACCAAAATTCACACAGAATTTAAAGTACCATTGCTGAATGCTCACTGCTAACGCGGTAAGAGGAAGGAAAATTACAAGGCGCCATAATTTATCTGCATGGGTAAGCAGTAATATACAAACTACGATAACGGTAAGTATAGCTGAGAATATGGCTCCATTCCTGCGCCTTATTATCTCTTCCCTGCCTATATTGCAGGTACCCGGTATGTATTTCAGTGTTTCCATATTTTATTCATTTAAAATTCAGATTTATTTCAGTTTATTCTCCGGCCATGGCAAAAATAACAACATGTATTCTCCGAATGATCCAAAGTATGGTTGTCATATTGTTTTTCCTATACAAAATGACCTGGCTTCAGTTTCCATTTGTATAACAGTTAAGGGAAGAAAAGTACAACAACTATGTGCAAAAAGTTTCAAATGAAATGCTTGTCAGCAATAATCATGAACTAAGAAGGCCTAAAATATTAACATTTGGTTAAATAAAATTTGTGAATGCATCTCTATATGTCTGTTTTTGATAACGCATAAAGAGTTACCCGTATTAGCCGCGCCGGCTTTGTTTGCAAAGAAGTTATAAAAGAACCCGGTTTTGCAAACTACAGCAGTATCCCTTGTATTCAGACCTATGCATGGTTTATGATGCGCAGTTTTGCACCGTTAGTTATTCTGATTCTCATTTTTTTGTAAATAAATATTCAAATTCTATCTCATGTTTAATCGGAATATCATCCTTTCCCAATTCCGGAATTTCCGGCTTGATTTTCCTGGAATTCTCAATTGCATTCTTATAAAAACCGGCCCATAGAAAATCACGTTTTTGATAGAATCTGATCGCCTGAGTATTATCATTAGTTGTGATCAACCAAACCCTTATACATTTATTTTGCTTTGCAACTGCCAGCACCTTATTTATAAGTTGCGTGCCTAAACCAAGGTTCTTTACCCGGCTGTCAAGTGTTACAATTTCACACTCTTTTTTAAAAATATTATAGGTGATAAGTCCTATAATTTGTCCGTCTTGTATTGAAATAAATCCGGGTAAATCAGTAACGTTATGAACCTGACCTTTTGTAACAACGATATGCGATCCCCAATTATCCGTGATAAATGCTTTGATTAAAGCTTTTTGTTCAGTTTTTACAGGATTTATATGAAAGTCTTTACTTAATACAGATCCTCCCGGAATTGATTTTTTTAAATCCAAAGTCAACACCAGTTTGTCTTTACATTGCAGTCCATTTTCCCAAATCGGTTTCTGGTATTTATCAATGAAATAATCTTTTATGATATCTGTTATACTAAATCCAGCTTTTTGATAAAGATATAACTGTCCTATACTTGAATTACCTGTGCCAACAGTTATTCTTTCAAATCCTTTTGATCTTGACTTTTGGATCGCATCTTTTAATAGTAAAGTGCCGATTCCCTGTTTTTGATATTTTTCTGTAACAGCAAGGTTCTTGATCTCTATAGTTTCATTATTTAACGGCGTAAGAACAAAACATCCTATGATTTGATCATTTGAATATGCTGCATAAATCGTCGAATTGTCTATATAATCATCAATTAGATCCCTGGAAGGATCTGCCAATAAAAGTAAATCAAATGGTATTTCTCCCTGATCATGTATTGTTCGGATATAAAGGTCATGGATCATCTTGAAATCAATGATTTATTAAATACGAAATGATAACCGAATCATTATGAAGGTATGTAATGTTCAACTCATGTCGTATACAGGTTGTTTGTCTGAAAACTTTTCTAAACCACCTGAGATTATCATATCTCTGAAAAGGTAAAGATACATGACCTAATTTAAAACTCATCATTTTAGGTTAACAGACCGTCTGACTGTTATTAGTATGAAATCCCGGAGAGATCGCACAGTCCTGATATATATCGGAATATCCACCGACATCAATAATGATGTATGGCAAAGCGTAATTATCTTAATAAGGCCTTTGTATTTATTTACAGATAAAAGACTATGAGTTAATTGCCTGAAACAGCAGGTTTCCAGAAATTCCCGGTCATTGTCAATAAATAAAGTGAGCGCGTGCTCATCATAAACCAATGTGTATCGCCTAATTGGCTGCTCTTCATCTCTGTACCAAAAGCGTCTGCAATTACCTGACTATTGCACATGGCCGCAACAGCAAATCCACCGACAAACGCGCTATTATGATAACCCTGGTTATGTTCGGTACCATCAAGGTTATATCCGTCCCTGATATTGGCAGGTCCGATGTTGTTTGCCCAATCAGATACTTTTGTACACCACTGCTTGGCCAGTGTATTTCCATTCCATAAATAATCCAGCGCCATCCGCCAGGGAACCCGGCAGGCATCATAACGGAAATAGGGAACACGATCGGAATTTCCTCCGGGAATCCCACTTACCGATTGCCAATCGGGTACCAGACCTGTAACCGGATCGGCTCCGGCATTCAGTATAGTATAAGTATTATCTGCCAGTTTATTCCAGTCTGCATCACCGGTTACATCTGCAAAAATCCGGAAGAATGCCGGTGTATAATATTGAATATCTGTTAAATCACATCCTCCCCACACGGGTCCAATATCCGACTCCTTCGAATAACCCGGAGCAATTGCCAACAGACTGTCACAGGTTGTTACAACACTATTTTTAATAACCTGTATCACATCTTTAGCTTCTTCCAGGTAATCTCCCCCCCATTGATGATATGCAACAATTAAAGCAAAAGCAACATCAATATCTCCG
>CAYUAV010000085.1:0-10334 GCA_964442665.1 uncultured Bacteroidales bacterium | reverse complement strand
ACTGCGACTCAGAAAAATGTAAAAAAAGTATATAACTCTGATTAAGAATAATAACCTAAAATTAAAAATTATGAAAACAAGATTGTTCAGTATTTCCACAGTATTCTTCCTGCTGCTATCACTGGGTGTATTTGCATCGCAGGAAAAAAAAGAAACTTTTAAAGTCTATGGTAATTGCGACATGTGCAAAAAGCGTATCGAAACCGCTGCCATGTCGGTAGACGGAGTTATTTCAGCCGATTGGAACAAAGAAACCAAGATGCTGGATGTAACTTACGATGAATCAAAGACCGATCTTCAGAAGATTCATGAAGCCATTGCTAATGCAGGACATGATACCGATACAGTTAAAGCCAGTGATGAGGCATATAATAAATTACCGGCGTGCTGTAAATATGAAAGAGAGAAATAGATGAAAAATCAATATTTTCAGCCTGACGATTAAAAAGTCGAAGAGTTGATCTGTTTTCCTCTAATCTGTATCTGAATTAAGACCGTTTCTGATACCAGATTATTTTTATGGATGGCATACCAACTTTTCTTTGGTTTAGGGGTTATATATAGTATAGTATATTCTTTAAACTGAAAGCAATAACATTTTTTCCACCAAAGGATTCGGAGTGCTGTAATTATTGAAACCAATGTTTTTTACTATATGTTTTCATGAATAAGGTATCTATAAACGGATGGAAGGACTAGTTGAAGGTTTTTGTATCTGCTTTTTATGTAAACGGTTTTAACAGATTCTGTCGAAATATAAATATATATACTTTTGAGCATGTCAGTAAAAGAAACTACCTGAATACAAAGAAAATGAAACGAAATTTAAAATTTTTACCCCTATTGCTTTTCATCGCTTTTACCTTCTGGTTTTGTTCTCCAAAGGTTTTACCTCCTACCACCGCACAATTACAAAATGTAAAAAGTCAATATCCGGATATGGACACCGTAGCCATAAATAAGGGATATATACTATTTTCGGAAAATTGTAATAAATGTCACCGACTTAAAAATCCAGGCAATTATTCCGACGAAGAATGGCACAAAATATTGCCGGTAATGAGTAAGAAAGCGAAACTTAATCCGGAAGAAACAGATCTTATACAGACATATGTTTTAGCATTTAGCGAAGACAGAACCAACAAAGTTAAGCCTGATTCTGAAAAATAGCGATTATGCATTATCATGATTAGAAACAAATTTAAAAAATGATATACTATTTTCCCTTCATCAGACAATTAAGTATAAAATATGAAGTTAAAAATTCGATTTAAAAAACATCAATATGACAACGTTAAAACACAACACCGATGATATAGTTAAATATCTGGGAAAAGAGAGTTCTTTTTTGCTCGATTTTACATCGCAAACCATACCGAAAAACCAGCTGCATAAAACCGGTACTGAACATATCGATGAGGTTTTTGTATACAGCGACAGGAATCCGCAGGTATTGCGTAATCTGAGCGCTTTGTATAACACCGGCCGGCTGGCGGGTACAGGCTACCTGTCTATTTTACCCGTCGACCAGGGTATTGAACACTCAGCCGGAAGCGCTTTCGGGCCCAATCCGGAATTTTTCGATCCGGAAAATATCCTGAAGCTGGCTATTGAAGGAGGATGCAACGCAGTAGCCACTACTTTCGGCGGATTAGCATTGCATTCACGGAAATATGCACACAAGATCCCATTCATTGTCAAGCTGAATCATAACGAGCTGCTCACCTATCCAAATAAATACGACCAGATCATGTTCGGGAGCGCGAAGGAAGCCTGGCGTCTTGGAGCAGCTGCTGTAGGTGCAACCATTTATTTCGGATCGGCTGAATCCGACCGACAATTAATCGAAGTATCGAAGGCATTTGAAGAAGCCCATGAACTGGGAATGGTCACTATTCTCTGGTGCTACATGCGAAATCAGGGTTTTATCAAGGATGGAACCGATTATCATACATCTGCCGATCTGACCGGACAGGCTAATCATTTGGGCGTGACCATCAAAGCCGATCTGATTAAGCAAAAACTACCCGATAAAAACGGAGGTTTCAAAGCGCTGAAGTTTGGCAAAACACATCCTGCCATGTACGAAAAGCTGGTCAGCGATCACCCGATAGATCTGTGCCGGTTCCAGGTTATTAATTGCTACATGGGCAAGATAGGATTAATTAATTCGGGTGGCGCCTCGGAAGGAGAAGCAGATTTTGCCGAAGCCGTGCGAACCGCGGTTATTAATAAGCGTGCTGGCGGATCGGGATTGATATCCGGCAGAAAAGCATTTCAGCGTCCGTTTTCCGAAGGCGTGAAACTGTTAAATCTGATACAGGATGTATACCTGAATAACGATATTGACCTGGCATAATATGTAGCCTGAATTAAAAAGATAACCGATGATGAAAAAAAAAATGGTTACAATACTCACTGTTCTTATGACAGTTTTCAGTTCTTCACTATTGTTTGCTCAAGGCGATGAAGATCAGAAGGATCAAAAAAATGAAGAAATACAAACATCAATAAAACCGGCAGAGGCAGGTGATAGTGATTCTGTACAAACGGTCACAATATCTGCAGATGAAACCGATCATGTAAAATTACGGGATGTAATAGCCAAATTTAGCCAGTTTCCGAACCTTCACCCTTTGGTGGTCCATTTTCCTATCGTGCTGCTCTTGCTGGCTGTCCTGTCCCAGCTCACCGGTCTCTTTGTATTTCGCTATGAACTTAGCTATGTAACTCTGGTATTACTGGCATTGGGATTTTTAGGTGCGATACTTGCCACCACTCTATTTCATGCGCATCCGGGAGGACTTCCCGAAAAAATTCATGAGGTGTTTGAGAAACATGAAAGCTTTGCTGAATGGACAATATGGTTGTCGGGAATCGGGTTTGGCGCCAAGCTGATATCACATTTCTTCCTGAAAAGGAAGTTGATTCCCGAACTGATTGTACTGCTGATCCTTTTGGGTTCTGCCTTCACAGTAAGCGTGACAGGTCATCTGGGTTCGCAAATGGTACATATCGACGCTGTAGGTGTTCAGGGTCACTATCTTGAAAAAGAAGACAAGGACTAATGAAAGTTATGTTAAATAAACTTAACGGAAAAAACTGAATGAATAACTAGTTGTTATTCCAGTGAATTATCAGACATAATGAATCATAAGAATAAAACACGGATCATAAAAATATACAGTATGAAAACCAAAATACGAACTATATTAAGTTTCTCCTTTCTTTTCATTCTTTTGGCTTTATTTCCTATGGGTTGCACCATACAAAACAGCAGGGAAGTAGATTTGAAAAAGGATGAAGAATTGCGGGAGGTGATATTTAACCAGATCATAAATGACCAGGAACTCTTCAACGAGTTTATGATCGAAACCATGGAAAACGAGAATACCATGCACTGGATGATGGACAATCAGACTTTCATGCATAGTATGTTCACTGGTCAGAATTTCAACTATATGATGACCCATCCTTCGGGAATGGGAAATTATATGATGCAGGAATTTTATGACAATATCAGGAACGATTCTGTTTTGTCATCACATTGGCAGAACATGATGCAGGATTATGATATGCATCAGGGAATGATGCACAACTGATACAACGTATAACCTTAAAAAATAAAATACGATGAAACATTTAAGTCTAATACTGGCAGTAGTTATTCTGACAACTATTACTGCCAGCGCACAAATGCACCAGGGTATGGGAATGTCGAATTACCCGGGTACAATGGGGTATAATCATATGGGATACAACAACATGGGGTATATGATGTATGGAAATAATTACGGAATGATGAATGGCCAGTATGGTAATATGATGTACGGCCAGATGATGCCCATGCGTCAGTATATGTTCATGGTAAATATGATGCCGCAGATGCAGGATCAGTTGGGACTTACAACAGAACAATCCAATAAACTTATCGATTTGCAGACTGCTTATATGAAACAAATAGTCGATCTGCAGGCTGATCTGTCCAAAAAACAAATGACCCTGGAAGAACTGCTTGAAAACAATGCGCCCGCCGACCAGGTCAAAGTGCAACTCGAAAGTTGTGCTCAAACCCGGACTGAATTGGATATTGCTGCCTATCAGTCAGGATCCAAAATGCGAAATGTACTGAACGATTCGCAGAAGAAAACACTTGACAACCTGCTGGTTCAGTGTTTTAACGGTAATTGTATGATGGGCGGTTATCAGGATACGGACGATACGAATTAACTATTTTATAACTATAAAACTCATTACTAATCATGATGAACGGTGGATATTTTCATGGATGGTGGATGCCCTGGGGATGGATCCTGGGGCTTATTATCCTTATTGCTATAATCTTGCTTTTTGCCCGGACTTTGAATCAGCAGAATCAGGCTGTGAACCCACCTGCACACCGGTCGGCTCTTGATATTTTAAAAGAACGCTATGCAAAGGGCGAGATCGGTAAAGAAGAATTCGAAGAAAAGAAGAAAGACATTTTATAGTTTTCCCTCCCGAAAGATTATAGGGAAAGGGAAGCAAAGAATTCGTATGTATGGATACCGGAATATCCGGTGACACAATTATATAATCTGTTCCCGGGATTGAAATCCCAGGTTATTTTTTCCGGACCGGCTTTAAATTATTAGACTCCGATCAGATTTTAAATTCACAGATTTTTGGGATTACGATTTCATTCTTTTAATAATAATGCTCAACGTATTGATTATGTAACCAGCCGTTCAGTGTCATCAGCAGTTCATCCATGCCGTTACATCCTTTCATGATATACCGGTCGATATATTGATTCACAGGTTCTTTAGAGGCAATGTACTCCATGTCCAAACCCGACAGCAGAATACAATAAAAATCGGAATATATGTTCCTGCATTCCTGAATGAGGTGTAATCCATTCATACTTTTCAGACGATAATCAGTTATAATTACTGCCGGTTTACGTTCCATATTTATCAGGCAATCTTCCGCACGCGTAAACAACTCGGTATTTTTAAAACCATGTTTTTTCAGGAAATAATAAATAAGTTTTCCACAGGGAAAATCGTCTTCAACAATAAAAATCAGGCTTTTCTTGGCATTCATTTTCGATGTATTTGTGTTTGACCCATTGCTATAACAGAAATCTGTAAGTTAATTTAGTAAAAAAATAGTAAATTGTAAGTTCTGATTCGGTAACATGCATCACCACAAGTAATTGATATTTAACAGTAAAACAACTATAGGTTATAAGAGTCATTAAAAAGACCTGAAATATAAGAGCATTCTGATACATCCTTTATATTAGTATTGTTCTTACAGTGAGGGTCAGGAATTATAAATTGCCGGTTTCTTTATAAACATCATTAAAATTTCTCCGGAAAAAGAAAAAATTATAGAATGACACAGTTCATTGAATAGACCCCCGTCTAAGGGTGTCCGGAAATCAACTTTGACCCTCCGGAAATCGTCTAAGGCCGTCCGGGAATCAACTCCGACCCTCCGGAAGCTATCTCTGAGTGCCTGGAAATAAACTTTAACCCTCCGGAGGCGATCTCAGGGTGTCCGGAAATCATCTTCGATTGTCCGGAAGCCAATTACTCTCGTCCTAAAACCATTTACCATCATCCAAAGACCGATTACATTAATCTGAAAAGCATTTACTGTCATCCAAAGATCGATAACACTCATCCGAAAGCCATTTACATTCATCCGAAGACCGCTTACATTAATCCGAAAAGCATTTACTGTCATCCAAAGACCAATGACACTCATCCGAAAGTCAATTACATTCGTCCAAAGACCACTTACATTAATCCGGAAAGTATTTACCATCATCCGAAAAGCACAATGTATCTTCCTGAAAAAACTATACGAATTATATAATAATTACTGAGAATACTTAAGGTGTTGAACATTATAAAAATTCCGGTGTTCCTAATAAGGAAATGACGGTAGAATTGTATCTTTACATGCTTAGTTTTAAACCCTGAACAGATATGAAAAAAACCTGGATTTTTTTAAGTATTATCCTGCTGATGTCGCTGAATTCCAATGCGCAAAGTCTGCGTTCCATTCGGAATAAAATTGGGGATGCCATGATCGATAAGGCCATTGACGAGTCAATAAATGGTTCGGACAGTGAGAATAATGATCAAAGTAATTCATCGACAGAAAACAGCAGTAATAAACCCGAACAAAAATCGGGAGGTTCGGGACTCAATAACTCCCTGGATAATGTCCCCGATGCTTTGGCACAGGCTTCCACGGAATTTAATGCAAAAGAATACCGTAATGCACGAACATCGCTGAGAAAAGCCTTACGAACACTGGAAATAAAGATCGGGGAACAGCTTTTGGCATCACTTCCCGAAAATGTAAAAGGTCTCCCTGTGAACACTGAAGCCGATAAGGTTACTACATCAAATGATACCTGGGCCGGACTTACTATTCACCGAGAATATCAGAAAGGCGATACCTGGGCGGCCATCTCAATATACAATGGCTCTGCTTCGGGACTGGCTACTTCTGCCATTCAGGCCGGATACTATACTTCAGGTACAGACGAGGATGAAAACCAGAAAAATATTCAAGTCAAAGGCTACAATGCTGTCATCTCTTATTCCGATTCGGAAGGATATACGATAAGTATATCTATCGGACAACAGACTTTTGTGGGTATTGAAGGAGTGAATGTGGCTTCGGAAGCCGAAATGGTGGCTATAGCCGAAAGTTTTGATTACGATAAGATTAAAAAGACACTCGGTGATCAATAAATCAGACCAATCCGACAAATACAGATGAAATAGTTATAACCTCTTAAGCACCTTAACAATATGAAAACCATACTATCTGTTATATTTCTGACCATCACACTGGTCTATTCCAGAGCTCAGGAATTCGATAAACAAATTGCCGATGCAAAATCGGCATACGAAGCCGGAAATTATGAAGAATCACGTTATGCCGTCCAGAACGCCCTGCATGAAATCGATATAAAAATTGGGCAGGAAGTACTGGCAGTGCTGCCTGACAAAATAAACGATATGGCTTACGATCCTGCCGACGACCAGGTTACAGGATCGGGTACCGACTTTGTTGGTCTATATATCGAGCGCCAGTGGGGAACTTCAGATGCACAAAACCTGGAATTTTCCGTAATAAGCGATTCTCCCCTGATGGCAACCGTAAATACCTTCCTGGCATTACCCATGATCATGACCGGTTCCGACAGCAACCAGAAAAAAATAAAGGTGGAAGGATATAAAGCCATGCTGGAAAAGATAGTGGATGAAAATAATGCGGTTGCCGGTTACAGTCTGATGCTCCCATACAGCAACGCCCTTCTGCAGCTTAACTATAACGGATCAACTACAGAAGAGGCATTTATGGCCATGGTGAAACAAATACCTGTTACCAAAATAACTGAAATTTCACAGTAACTTTTCTATTCTTGCAAAATTAAGAACTTGCTTCTGAACTAACATATCTCACGCATAATGAAGTAATAGGTCATTTAGTGTGGTAAAAAACTCTGGCAGAAGTAATTGTTCTTTTCTTACACAATATCTTAACTCGTATCTTGTTTCCTCTGATTAGTCATTATAATTATAGGATCTTGATATTATTCTATTTTCAAACCGGAGAATGCTTTGACAGATTATTCGACTAGTAATCATATACACCGTTCTTTAGGGCGTTGTAATTGATACCCTATTAAAATGTAATCTGTTTTAGTTTAAAAAAGCAATCATAATTTCTGATAATTTCAACTATCATTTTTTCTTCGTCATTCGCCAAATTAAAGGAAGAAATTATCGATAATCCATCGTCTGACATCCTTGAACTATCCTAAACCTAAATAATGGATGTAGGCCTGAAAAGCCCTTTTTCAAATCCCATATATTCTCTGAATGACCTGAATAAATTGACTGTAATAAGATCATGATTTCTAATAACAGATAGTACTAATGCATAAAATGATATTGATGATAATTAATTACATTTATTTACATTGCTGTGACATTCAGGAATAGTTACAATAGTTAAATTTAGCGCGACAAATCTGATCTGTAAATAAACCTAAACCGGAAAATCTACCCGCTCAAATATAATACCTATGAAATTCCCGAGAATTAAAATCCCTCCGTTCTGGCTAATAACCATAGCTCTCGTAGTTATCAAACTCACCGTTCACTTTCTTACAAGTACAACATACGAGCTGCACAGAGATGAGTTGATGTACTTTGCCTTCGGAAATCATTTGAGTTTCGGTTATGCGTCAACTCCGCCTTTCATCGGATTTCTGGCTTTTATTGTGAGAATGATTTTTGGTTACTCCGAATTCGGTATTAAGCTTTTTCCTGCATTGGCCGGGGGAGCATCAATTGTTATTATAGCCCTTATAGTAAAAGAGTTCGGAGGAAAAAACCTGGCAGTATTAATTGCCGGAATAGCATTCCTGATACCCGGAGCATTCCTGCGAAGCAACAGCCTTTTCCAGCCCGTTTCCTTTAACCAGTTTTTCTGGTTGCTGTCCTCCTACCTTGTAATACGGATGATCAATACTAACAATTTGAAGTTGTGGATATGGATTGGACTCATGTTTGGTCTGGGTTTTCTGAATAAATATTCCATAGTATTTTTTGCTACCGCTATTATACTGGCTTTGCTGATCAGTTCGCATCGTAAAATTCTTTTCTCAAAATATTTTGTGTTCGGATTGTTGGCAGGATCACTGGTTATCCTTCCAAATTTATTATGGCAATACAGCCACAACTGGCCCATTGTGAAACATATGGCAGAACTTCAGCGCTATCAGCTGGTCAACAACAGTGTGTCCGGTTTCTTCCTCGATCAGCTAATGAATTGCCTGCCTTCAACTATTATCTGGCTGGCCGGTTTTATAATGCTTCTGTTTATTCCACAGGAAAAAAAATTCAGGTTCATTGCCTATACTTTTCTCCTCGTATTGCTCATAGTAGTACTTGGAAGAGGTAAATCGTATTATACGCTCGGAGCATACCCGATGCTTTTTGCAGCCGGAGGTTATAGCATGGAAAAATATTTTCGCCGAAGATGGGTAATTCTGAACTACATTTTTATCCTCCTGGGTATTTTTATTTCTGTCGCTGCCCTGCCCCTTGAATTACCTTATGCCTCATTTGAAAGTGTAGCCAGATACTGTGATGCGGAAGAAGGAGGTATCCCCCAACGGTGGGAAGACGGAAAGCTATATCCTATACCACAGGATTATGCCGATATGACCGGATGGAAGGAACTGACAGGAATTGTTGTAAAAGCATATAACATGCTCGATAACGCTGAAAAAGAAAAATGTGTCATTTATGCTGAAAATTACGGACAAGCCGGAGCTATTACATTTTATGGACATAAATACGGTTTACCGGAACCCGTTAGTTTTCATGACAGCTATCTGCTTTGGGCACCAGACAGTATATCGAACGGACCATTTATCTATATCAATGATGAAATTGGCGATATGGATGAAATGTTCAGTATCTATACTGAAATAGGCCGGGTAAATAATGAATATTTCAGGGAAAATGGTATCATGGTCCTTCTATGCACGAATCCAACCGAACGATGGAAGGATTTCTATGCTCAGAAAGTGAGTAGACTGAAAAGTATGTATCGTTAATAATACAATTAATGCTCGCAGATAAACGCTGATTAGTTCGCTGATCAACGCTGATTCATTATGAATCTTTAATCTTTTTATACGAATATCAGCGGTTCCCGATAATTATCGGTATGCGAGATTACTATTCATTCGTCATATCATTTTTACAGGCTTTGAACTACTTATTATTTATCAGGTTAAAGATTTAACTTGCCAAATAATAAAAACTCAGGTTACTTAATCTTTAACAGTCGACCTTATGGAAAACAAGATCATTATCCAATACTTCGACACACCGTTTGGCAAATTGATCATGGGTTCTTTCAATGAGGAACTTTGTCTTTGCGACTGGCGGTTCAGAAAAAAAAGAGCTGATATTGATGACAGAATACAGCATGGACTGAATGCACAATATGAAGAGGGAGAAAGTCCAATTCTATATAAAACCAAACAACAACTTGCCGAATATTTTGACGGCGAAAGAAATTCATTTGATATACCATTGCTGAAAGTCGGAACTTCATTCCAGCAAAGTGTTTGGGACGAAATACTGAAAATTCCGTACGGAAAAACCGAAAGCTATTACCGTATTTCTCAGAAAATCGGCAATACATCAGCTATTAGGGCTGTAGCTGCTGCAAATGGAGCCAATGCCATAGCGATTCTTATTCCCTGTCACCGTGTTATGGGCAGTAGGGGTGAATTGGTGGGT
>CAYUAV010000084.1:0-10443 GCA_964442665.1 uncultured Bacteroidales bacterium | reverse complement strand
CAGCGGGCGTATATACAACGGCGGGGTAATGAAGGATTTTGTCATGTTCGACTTCCTTCATCCTGAGTCTGTATCGCCAAAATGGCTGAAAACCAGCGAGATCACACTTGTATCACCCAATGGAAATGTTCTGGAGGAAAGAGACATTCTGGGAATTTACAGTGCGGCAAAATACGGATATAACCATCAGCTCCCTGTAGTTGTGGCTAAAAATGCATCGTATTCGAGTGTATTTTTCGATGATTTCGAAAATAACAGTCTCGCAGACGTTGATGAAGCTCATTCAGGAAAAAAATCCATAAATCTGAAATTGAATTCAGGGTATAAATTCATTGCTGCTGAAAAAGACGGAATACGATTCGATGATCATATGAAAAATAAAGGCGCCGTTGTAAAACTATGGATGAAAAGCTTTAAGCCGGATGATCCCCTTTTCTCTAATCAGTCTTCCGATTTTTCAGTTGTTTTAAAAGGCATGACATTCCCTTTGAAGCGTATTGCTTCGACCGGTGAATGGACCCTTTACGAAGCGGATATTACGAACTGGCCTTCAACATTCAGAAGCCGCGATGCGATGGATGTCACCCTGAACTATAAATTCCAGCCGGGGGAACTGGTCTATATCGATGACTTCAAATTACACCCCCTCGATGCCGAAGTAAGCTGTATGGTGTATGATATCCATAACTATAAAGTACTGGCGCAATTCGATAATCAGCATTTCGGCCTGTTCTACCAGTATAACAGGGAGGGCCAGCTGGTACGTAAGCTGGTCGAAACCGAAAGGGGACTGAAAACCATTCAGGAAACACAATATAACCTGACCCGGAATGATTTAAGACCCCAGATAACCGGCAGATAATTCAACATATTATAATCGCAATCATGTACAGATACAAAAAATACGGTTTTATAGTTATCCTCTTCATGCTTACGGCATATCTTCTTAATGCACAGGCATATTATGACTGTAAGAAGATCGTATGGGATTATTACAGGAAAGGCTACGCCGGAATAAAGAAACCGGAAGGAAACAAAGTATATTACTACAATGTGCAGTATGAAACCGTAGTAGAAGAGAATGGAGTGGAAAACCAAACGTCGGTAAATGTCAGAATATACCTCTCAGCGGACCAGTTGCATTATATCACAAAGGATATTTCGGTTTATCAGGATGAAGAAGATGCCTTCATGCTGGCAAAAAAACTTAATATACTTATCCATGGCGTACCAGAAAAAACCGAAGAACGCGAGGAAATACTCGGTGCCCTGCAGGTTTTCAGCGATTCGGTCTTTGCCACAAGCGAAGTAACGGAATGTATGAAGGCAATTAACGACAATCAGGATGAACTTTTACTGGTCACTCTCGAAACCGGAGAAAAGGCAAGTGAGGCACTGGGTGTGGAAAAAATAATTTACCAGGTGAATCTGTCTAAAGACCGGATCGAAAAAATAACCATGTATTACCTCCGGGGAAGTGAATATAAAAGAACCGTACTGACACACCTGGAAACCGATCTGAACTATAAAAGAAATATGAAGACACCTGTAAAATACCTGTTTTTCGATACGAGCGGACATTTGCTTCCGAAATACAGCACCTACAGGTATATAGATAATGAATAATAACATTGCTGTATCCCTGTAATAGCTTTATGCTGATACAGGTCAGTAAACAGAATAAAAATGAATACTATGATGTACCTATATTCGAAACGGCCGAAAATGAAAGGGATACTCGTTTTTTTATGCGCTTTCACGGTATGTTGCCAGCTATCAGCTCAATACACGGCCGATACAACCTATACGAATGTTCATGCTTCGGATACTCTGACCCTGAATATACCATCACCACCCGACCTGAACTTCAAATTAGCTTCCTGTAAAGCCCATATCAGTTTTGCCATAGGAAATGAATTCCTGCCCGGGTATTCGGCAGGCAGGTTCAGCATCAGTATTAATTACAGCATTGGAGAATCTTTTATTTCGGATGCCGAATACCTCATCGATCTTGACCAGTCTACTCCCGAAAAGGTTTTCATTTATGATATTATATCAAAAGTATCCGACCTGGAACATTTGCAGGTACGTATCAATGATATTGAAGTTCCTGAATCTGAAAACTCCGATATTCATGACTATATCCTGGAAAACCTGCAGGTTACGATATCCTATCTTCCCGAATTCAGGATCGATATTCGTACTGATGAAGGAAGTAATCCTTTGGCCCCTGTGATTAAAAGATTAACCGGGAATAACATCATCACTAACAGGGTGGTCACTTTCAGATGGGACGATACACAGACCCGGGATTTCCCTAATTACGAATTCCAGTTGTTACGATTATACAATCAAAGTAGTTCCACAGCGTCATACGAAAAAACAATCACCGCCGGGATCGATTGGAGCAAAGCCCTTAAAATAGTCACAGACAGTTATCAGAAATATCTTGACCTGGCTGTTATCGAAGGCAGCGGTTTCTATATCTGGAGAGTCAGGCCCGTTGGAACATATTACGAAGGAGAGATTACGGATCCCAGGAATTACGGAGCCTGGAGTGATGCTCCTGCCGACGGGGAAATGCTGATCGATATGTCGGTCGCTTCATTATATAATTGCATATTCTATCTCGACGACCGGGAAGACGATCTGAACTGGACTTATTCAAGGATCTTTACCGAAGAGAACCGTATCAGCGAGGCGATGACCTATGCCAACGGCCTATACCAGGTAAAACAGACACAAAAATATCTCCCCTCGACAGATACTACACTTGTTACACAAACCGTAATGGACTACAGCGGAAGGCCCTCACTGCAAACCCTTCCGGTTCCCGTGGAAGGGGGCATCGATACGTATAAGTCCAAACTGGTAACGAATGCCAATACTTTATATACAGCGGAACACTTTGATACCGGGAATACTATTACTGATCCCAAAACGATCGATAGTTCCGGCTACTACGGTTACTATTCCGGCATGAATTCCAATCCGTATATCCCCAGTGCGGGAGGATATCCCTTTGCCCGGACCCTTTACGAGAATTCACCTACAGGACGGGTAACCGAGCAGTCGGGGGTCGGAAGGATACATGCTATCGGAAGTCAGTCTGATGGCAAAGGCCATACAAACCGTATCATTTATTGCAAACCTTCGGATGAGGAACTGATCCGGATTTTTGGTGATGAGGCTCTTCCTTCCAGTGCCGTACTGAAAACCATAACCATCGATGCCAATAATACCGCAAGTGTATCCTATACATCCACCAACGGAAAAGTTATTGCTACCTGTCTTGTATATAACGGACAGGACGATGCCAGCCTGAATGATATCGACGGGTATAATAATATTGAAAATACCACAATAACAGAGGTAATCCGCGATAATTTCAAGACCGACAGAGGATTCGTGAGTGAACGCACTATAATCCTCTCCTTCCCCACAACGCTCAATATTAAATATAACCTGCCTGAAAACAGCATTGTAGAAGGATGTACAAGGATAGAAGCGGATTGCGAATACGTGGTTTCCCTTTCGGTTCAAAAAATTGGGACCGATGATATTTGGAAAAGTCCGGATATCTACCTGAAAGGTCTGCATATTAACGATACCACCTGGACTCCCAGGCCGGATGAATTTTCGCCCGGTTCCTACCTTATTCGTAAAGAAGTACGTTCTAACGCCGACAGGCTGAATCCCTCCATCCATGCCCGGATCGACGAATCGCTCGACCCGGTAAGGAATATCGGTGACGTGATTTATAGCTGGTTAAACGAAGTAAGGAACGAAAAACAAATGCTCCTTTTCTACGACGATATACAAAATTTTGCCGAAATGGTGAATGATATGCAATACCCCGCCATACGGGAATTTCCTTTTCACCTGGGTGAAGTAAGCCTGCCCGATACGGCTTATATACTCAAAAGCAGCACTGGAGAGGTACATCTTACTCTGTCCGTCACACCCGAATATACACCGGGTGATACTGCCTATCCCAACATGATAGGGATATACGGGGGTTGCTGCGGACCAGTGATGATACCGATAATTATCCAACCTCAGATAGTATGTTATACTGCCGAGGAAATAAGAGCTAATCCCGACCTGTCGCCCGATTTCTGGGGTTACCTGAGAAAAATGCTGGTGGAACCCTGGGGTGATGTCCTGAATATCGCCATGACTGATAATGTGAGCGGAAAATCCAATATTGTATATGGTTACGACAGCATTGCCCTGAACAGGATGGTGTACCATATGCTCACCGATAAATATTATACCGGGGCCACCATTGAACTGGAATCGACAGGAGAGATTGTAAAACCCGATTCAACGTTCATTGGTCCTTCGGACCTGAAAGAACAATACACCTGCCGGGAACTCTGGAATTGTTGGAAAAATGTGATCAACTCCTATATCGACATTGCACAGAATAACTATACCGAAGGGTTGACATCCATCGACCAGGGGATGAAAGATGATGCTGAAGAAGGGGGTGAGGAAAGTCCGAAAGACGGGTATTTCGATTCGGAAAGCAGTCAGTTCGGAGGCTTTTTCTTCAGGACATTCCTTAAGAGGAAATTAAGCCGCAGAATGAAGGACGCGGAGAATATTCCCGAAGATGAAAGCTCGCCGGGAACTCCGGTCGATTATGAGTTCAAACTTATGGAACAATTTATGAATTGTGCGGGATTCCGTTTTGCCGGAATAGCGGAAATCGATGAAGACAGTCTCACAGGTATACTCCCTGAAGATCTGGACGAATATATCCACGAACCATATTACTATGACAGTCCGGGATATAAATTTCCCTCCGATTCTTTACCATTTGCTTATATCAAAAATCCCATTTTCGCTTTCAAGTATTTTCAGTACGATGGTGATACAACCATCACAAATCTTCCCTCACGTAAATGGCTTGCGGCAGAGGTGGCTTCCTGTTATGATAATTACAAGGAGATGGACCCGCCCTTATGCGAAAACCGCTGCGGATGGCGAACCCATATGAACTGGAATGCCTATGAAAGATTTCTTTTCTATACCAGCATCCGCTACAGGAAAGAACCCGAAGAAACGCCTGTCATCGAGGATCCGCCTGACCTGGAATACCAGGTGGATACCATGGCTACCTATACTTTCCAGAAAATGTATAACGATTGTGAAAGCATCTGCAGTAAAAAAAGAAAAGATATTGAAGATCTTGTAAGGCAGGCCTTCGAGGATAACTGTTATGTCTTCAACGGATGCCCGGCCGACAGTAATGTTGTACTCGACCGGGATATCGACGCCATTGTCGATCAGCTGATCGACGAATGTGTATCCAATTGCCGGGGGATATTTGAATTTGCCGATTCAGCCGGGTATCCAAAAGATAGTATACCGCAATGCCTTCAGGTGAATTATGCCGGTACTGACTGGGAACTGGTCGATGGCGAAAAAATCTGGATTATTCTTCCCGATTCGCTGATGCTTGCCTATAATGTACTCGAAGACTGGAAATTCGTTTTTGCTCTCGATGATCAATATTCACAGTGCAATTATCTGGACCGATTTACATTGCCATACCTGAGCTCTGAATGGACTATCCGGGATGAGGACAAATGGAACCTGACCAGGGTTTATACGGATAGCAACCTGGTTGTAGTAACCTGGAGCGACCAGCGAAACAGGGGAGTTTATGTCACGCGTGATGATATTGCCGGTAATTTTTCCATCACGGTGAAGATCGATTCGCTGATAACCGGCAGTTCCGATGCTACGGCAGGTATCATGGTTATGAACACAGCAGGCGATATTACCCGCAATTTTGTTCAGTTCGGGATCAATCAGAGCCGGCAATTATTCTATGCAACCGACACGATATCGCGTACTACCGGTGCCACTGTTTCATTTCCCTGCTATGTTAAGGTGGAACGAAACGGGAACCGGTTCGATGCATATTATTATGCCGGGGATCATTGGCAGAGCTTCGGACAAATTACTGCTGATATACCCTTTAATCCTAAGTTCGGATTTTTTGTGAACAGCGCCCGCGAAGGATATGAAGCCACAGGAGCTTTCGATGATTTCGATGGCGGTAAAAAATATCCGAACCGGCTAAACGACAATGACCAGTGGGTTGGAAATCCGGTAAGCGCTTATCCCGTATATGACGAATACGGATTCCCCAAGAAATATTCCGAATCGACGTTCAGGAATGTCACGGTAGATCCTTTATAAACCTTACGCAAACGGTTATAAACAAGAATAGTAATTAATAGCTGCATAAAACCAATCGATATGACTATCATTTTCAATACAGGTAAGAAAAAACATAGCCGGTCGCATATGTTCCGCCTGTCAGTTTTTATCATGCTCTTCCACATTTTCCTGGCGGCACAGAGCCAGACCAATACGCCTCCCGTATTGGTGGAAGGCCCGGAAAACCTGACCATGAATATACATGATGAAGCAGATACCATCATGTTCATATTCAATTCCGTCGAAACGGACCAGGAAACTGTTATTTCGGCCGATATTGCCGGAATACCGGGTATAAGCATATACCAGAATACGCCGGGATTCGATGCCGTACTTTTCCTGATAGTCAACCCCTCGGTTGACAATAAAGGAACTCATATCATCCCGTTAACAGCCACTGATAATGGCGGTGAACCGAATTCAACCACTATCGAATTCACCTTAACAGTCGAATCCGGTCTTGATGCAGCTATTTCGGATTCGGAAACCATTTGCCCGGGAGGTGAAGCATCAATACAACTTAGCGCTACAGGAGGTACAGATCCTTATCGTATCTATTACTATGTGAACGGTATTCCCGGTAATCAGGTAACAAACGATATCCTGGTGCTTACATTCACCTCCGAAACAATAGTCTCACTTTATGCAGTAGCCGATGCATCAGGCGATTCGTCCCATTTTGAGAACAGGATAGCCACTGTTTCCGTTCTACCTGAAATTCATCCTGTGATTCACAGTACGGGTACGGTCTTCATGCAGTCAGAATGTTCGGGTAAATACTTTAATGCTCCAATCGTGCTTAGTCTTGAGAAGTCTTATTCAGTTGTGGAATGGCAAGAGTTCCGGGATGGAACCTATTATCAGACCGTATCGAATGAAAATACCTATACCATTCCCGGACCCGGTATCTATAGAGTGAATGTAACGGATGCATCCGGTTGCTCGGGATCCGATTCCATCACACTCACTCAGGTTGAAACCATTCTTCCCGAACACAACAGAGGTCTGATCTGTAACGGAAGCTTTGAAAATGCCGATTCCATGAACATATCGTTAAAAAATACCTGTGAGGAAGGATCGGTGATCGAATGCGGAGGAAACCACATCAGCGGTTGCCACATCAATACCGACTTCTACGGGTTTGAGTTTGAAACCGGTTGCAGCTATGCCGATACCTTCGGGGTCGGGATACCCAATACTTTCTGTATTAACGACAGTCTTTTCCTGAAGAATACCGATGGTGACATACAGCTCATGTATCCTTTGCTTAAAGACAGTGCTCTCGGTGAATACGGTGGCAAAAACAACCTGCTCTTCATGAAAGGACAATCCGGTACCCAATGCGATGGTTCGGCATATCCCGAATGGAGCAGTGAAGTGGAACTTACTCCGAATACCAATTACATTTTTAAATTCCTGATAGCAAGTTTGGCCGATACCGGCGTAAACACCATCAACCCGCCGAGAATAGATTTCGGGTTCAGAAACGGTTCGGTTTATACACCGCTGCCCGGAAATTCCTATTACCTAAACGACCCGGCTATTGAACTTACCGTTAAAAGTATCGATACGTCTACCACCTATATTGTTTATGATTTTGGCGATTATTCCGATTCTGTTCCTGTCATCGAAGCAAAACTAAAAGAAGTCGTCCAGAATGTTTACGGATCATTTACAGACCTGAACCAAAGCAATAAGAACGGCTTTACCGTGTGGTACGAAGTATCGTGCAGGTTTAATTCCAGGGGTCTTACCCATACCGGTATGACCATCAGGAATATCGGCAGCGATTTCAAATACAACATCATTGCACTCGATGAAGTATCACTTAAAGAAGGAAACCGTTTACCGGCAGGAGGAGGCTACAGGAGGATCGTCGCCCGAAGGGAAACCGTATCCCAATTCACCCTTTCCGATGAAGACCTGTTGGATACCCTCAATGTGTTAGCTGTAAATTATCCTCCAAAAGATGACTTCTCTTATACCCAGACCCGTGTCGACTGGAATGAAATCAGCGAGGCATTCCGGTGGAGGCCCATGCTCCCCGACTGGCAAACCATTGATATTCCCGTAACCGATAACCATTCAACACGCAACCTGAGATGCGATATTCAGGTCTGCTGGGATTACGACCTGCAGTTAACCGATATTATAACCAGTCCGCTTGAGAATCTCTATGCGGGAAGTGATAATGTTGATGTATCCTGTTCAATCGTAAATACCTTCCTGTACGACGAAAGTAAGGTAGCCACCAAGAACGGTACTACTTTTACCATCGATCTGATATCCCAACTGGGCGAATCGACCTATGAATACAACCTGTATGAACAGGCCATCGATATACTTTCTCCCGGCGAGCAGGTTGAAGTCAATACTTCATTTGTATTTCCGCGGGAAACACTCGAAGAAGGGGGTACATATCGCCTGAGATTGCAGGCAGACCCCGGTAATTTTGTCGATTGTGAGAACAGCGAGGGAAATAATACGGTGTACCGCGATATAACATTCGTACGCCAGTATACTGATCTGGCTTTGCAGAATTTCTCAATGAATAATGTACCTCTCCTTCCGGGAGTAACGGAACTTCATTACAGTTACAATCTGACTAATATCGGTACCATACCCCGCACCACTCCCACCGGTCAATATGTAACCGTAAAAACATATATTACCGGAGATGCAGGCCAGAAAAGGCTGATGAACAGCTCCAGCGTCCTGCTGCCCCGTGCCGCACAGAACCTTGAATTCAGCAATCAGACATTGACCCTTCCTGCTGATATTTTTATTTCCGAAAACTATAATCTCCTTATTGTAGTTAACGAAGATAATGAGATCCCCGGGGAAACCAACCCGTCAAACAACAGCATAACAACACCCTTAGACGTTCTGGAGCATATTGAATTTATTGATTTGCGAAATCTCTATGTATTCCCCGCAACGGATACTTTATCCATTACGTTCAGGATAAGATCCAATAATGAGAACGGAAGGATCACCTCCGTAACGGAAACCGGCGATATTTTTGATGCAGGTGCTGAATTTTCACAGGATGAAGATGGAAATGAAGTCTTCTGTGAAATCACCTGGCTTCCCGGTTATGATGATATCGGCTTACATCCTATTACCATAACGGCAGAAGATAATTTCGAACATACCCGGTCAAGGAATTTCATGCTCCGTATTACCGATACACCTCCTGTGATCGATTCTATTGGCGATCATGCAGATACCATACCGGTTATGGTCCCGTTCAAATTCGGACTTCGGGCCACGGATAAAACCGTCGATGACTCCGTTAAATTTCTGGTCAAAGGGGTTGCCGCCAGTGAATATAATGCCAGGATTGTCCAGACCCGTTTCGGCAATAATGCAGCAGCTGAATTTCAATGGACCCCCGACTATAATGCCAGAGGAGTTTTCAGGACAACGATCGTTGCCTATGACCTGCATGGCATGGCCGATTCCATAACTTTCGACCTTCTGGTGAAAGGTTTGCCCAACACAGCTTTTAATTATGTTTCATCCTGTGGTTCAAATGACGTCATATTTAAAGCCTCAGGCGACGGCACATCCTATAAATGGACATTCGGCGACGGACAGACCCTGACCACCACACAACGCGAGATCACACACCATTACGATGCTGCGGGCAAATACCAGGTTACGCTCACTGCCACAAAAGAGGGAGTAACCAATTCCACTTCAGACTATGTAACGGTAGGTACGCCCGAAGCCTTCTTTGCCACCAATGATGTTTGCTTTGGCGAGATTTCTACCTTCGCGAATGTTACCGAAGGTGCCACCACCTATGAATGGGACTTTGGTGACGGAGTTAAATCATACGACATTAATCCGGTGCATCAGTATTACTCCCTGAAGGATACGACATTCGAGTGCCGGTTGACCGTTTCGATTGCCGGCTGCACCAGCAGCTATTCAAAAATTATTCATGTGGCCGAACCGGTCAAAGCCCTTATTATAGCTTCCGACGGCAGTAACCTTGTTTGCGAGGGAAGTGCCGTCGAATTCGACGGATCGACATCGCCCGGTGCTGTAACCTACCGGTGGGAATTCAGCGATACGGCTTCGCACCGACAGAATATGTCGCGGGAAGCTGTGGCTGCACATACATTTGCATCGGGCGGTACATTCCCGGTTTCTCTTACCGTCACCAACGGTCGATGCCAGGACAGGGCCATACATTAT
>CAYUAV010000083.1:0-10490 GCA_964442665.1 uncultured Bacteroidales bacterium | reverse complement strand
ATCGAACAAATTGAATCCGGTAGCTACAATAACAGATTTAACAACAACATGGAATTCCTTTATTTCCTGTGTAAAATCAATGCAATCCGTAGGACAAACTTTCTCGCAAGCACCACACAGAATGCAATTATCAAGATCAATTGCTGCCACACGCGGGCTGGCAATATTAAAAGGAATATAAGCAGCCTTTCGCCCAACCATGTTATATTGATACTGGTCAGGAACAACAACAGGACAAGCCTCTTCGCACAATTGACACCCGGTGCAATTGCTTTCCTCAATGTAACGAGGATTTTGAGCTAAAACAACTTTAAAGCACAGTATATCTTGCTTTGTAACAGATTTGACTTCGGTGTTTGTAAAAATGGTAACATTGGGATTCCGCAAAACCTCAGATATTTTTGGGGTAGTAATACATGCCGAACAATCCAGGGTTGGAAAAACTTTGCTCAGCATAATCATTTTTCCACCAATGGTCAAATCTTTCTCGACCAGCAATACTTTATATCCACTGTTCGCAATGTTGATAGCCGATTCAATACCGGCGATCCCTCCACCTATAATAAGAACATCGAATGAGAGTTTTTCAATGAGAGTCATATTATTTTTTACTATAACTATTGATTAATAAATCATTAAAGTTCTTTATCTGTTTTACAAAAGATTCGCTACAAACCGAGCATATTGCAGCCATGCGCAGGCGGGCTGGTTCGATATTAATTCCCTTCATAAACTCGTGTGTAAGGTTCACCAGCTTTCCGGTTTTTTCTGTACACGATTCACCAAAAGTGCAATCACTTCCGTCTGCAGCAATAAAAACCCCGTCAAATCCTTTTTCAAATGCATGCAATATCCATCTTGGTTTTATTCCACTTGAACAAGGTATCGAAATAGCATAAACTGTTGGAGAATAATGCAATTTGAGCAACCCCGCCATATCTATGGCGGGATCGGATATCTTTTCAGTAGAGAATACCAGGATTTTGGTATTTTTTATATTCAAACCTGCCATATTATAATTTTATTTTTTTTTCATGAAAATCCTAAAATATCCACTTTCTTCAATTGTGCCAAGATATTCATGGCCCTGCTTGGAGCACCATTTGGGAACATCAACCTTGGTTCCTTCATCGGCAGATAAAACTTCCAAAGTATCACCTGAATTAATCGTTCCAATAGCTTTCTTAGCCTCCAGCAAGGGACCCGGACAAGCAGTTCCCCTGGCATCGACAGATTTTGTCACATTAGTATTTTTTAATTCTTCAATTGTCATAATTCAATATTTAGAAGGTTTATAATAAAAGCATTGATATTAAATAAATAAATTGACATCAGCTTCCTGGGCTGATGTTATATAAGCCCCAATGCCACAAATATCATCGGCAATGTCAATAAAATCGTCAAGTTTCTCGCCTCCCCATACCTTGCCGGCAAGACCGCAGATATGAATTTTTACGTCGGTAATTTCTTTTGCTTCTTTAAAAAATTCAACCCAGGTTTTTACCTTTAAGTTTTTTAAAGATTGTAGAAATTCATCTTTCATGTTCGGATATTCAGCCATCTGAAGTTTATCAGGATTGTCCCCTATTTCTTTTTTGAATGCTCTGGCACCCTGTAATAAAACATAGATGTCAACCTGCATATCATCTGCTGCTGCTCCGCCAAGAATAACACCGGCAGCTGTCAGTTTGTCCACACTTCCAGTATATAATGCAAGGCATAATTTTTTCTTTTCCATAGTTTAAATTTTTAATTGTTATTTAGTTAACAAATGAACGTAATAAATAACTTTTTTTAATGCTATTTGGCGTGAGTTTGCTTATTTTTCATTGTGATATATATCACATTATGTAATTTTACAGTATGGAAAATATTTGTAAGGTTTGTGCTATTAAATCGAAAGCAGCTTCTAAACTGAATGAAGAAGAAGTTGAACGGCTTTCGATAAATTGTGCTTTGGTCAAATTCAGGAAAGGGGATCAGATAATCAAGCAAGGTGCTTTTTCTACAAATGTTGCTTATTTGCGTAATGGTCTGGCGAAAATACATATTGCAGGACCTTATTATGAACAAATTGTACGTATAGTTAAAGCCCCCAGCTACCTGGGTTTACCAACCACAATAGGAGAGAAGATAAACCAATATTCTGTAACTGTTATTGATGATGCTGAAGTTTGCTTTATTGATATCAATACATTCCGTTATCTCTTAAAAGAAAATTCTGATTTTTCCTATGAAATCATGGTAGAACTTTGTAGAAACGAACTGGAAGTTTTTTACCGGTGTGCTAATCGAACACAAAAACAAATGAGAGGGAAAATAGCCGATGTTCTTTTGGAATTGGCCGATCGCATTTATGTTTCGGATACCTTTACTATTCCTTTTACACAGGAAGATTTCGGGAATCTGATTGACTCAAGTCGTGAAAGTGTGAGTCGCGTACTTACCGAATTTGCCGACGACAGGATAATAAATTTAACTGGAAAACAAGTTGAAATCATAAATAAAAAATCGTTACTAATGATCAGTACAAAAGGATAATCTCCTATCAGGTAAGTTCATAAAAAATAGTATAGAAACTTAACGGAAAACCTTTAAGATCCGCGGATTCTTCTCCGGTTCCCGAGATTTTTGAGAAAATATATAATTAGTTTTGCATTAGTCAATTGAAATAGTACATTTGTATCTGGTATTACCTTTATTAAAAAAGTAACACGATGACTGTAATAAGATTTGGTGTATCACTTGAGAAAGAATTATTATCAACACTTGATGAGTATGCTAATGAAAACAGGTTTGCCAACCGCTCACAGGCAATCCGGCAATTGATTGCAAAAAATACCGTTGAAAAAAAATGGCAATGCAATAATATAGTTGCAGGTTCCATAACACTTGTATATGACCATAATAAACGTGATATTTTAAACAACCTGACTGAAATACAGCATGATTTTCATAAAGTTATTCTTTCGTCACAACATTTTCACCTCGACCATGACAAATGTATGGAGATTATTGCGGTGAAGGGTAAAGCTTTAACATTAACCGAACTATCCGATAAGCTAATAGCAGTCAAGGGTATTCAACATGGTAAGCTTACCATGAGCAGGGCAGATTAATTTTTTTTATATAATAGTAACACGATAATTAAAACCGTGACACATAATACTGTCAGTAAATTGATCTCTTCAATGAAAAATAACAAAAAACTAAAAATTGTATGGATAGTTTTCCTGGGAATTAGTTCCTGTTTACATGGATTTTCACAGGAATCTTTGACGGATACTGTAAAAATCGATGAAGTAGTTATAACAGCTACCAAAACATTACGAAATCTGAGGGAAATACCTGCAAGGATTTCCGTTATAAGGTACGACTTAATTGAATCGACTCCGGTTATGCAGGCAGATGACATTTTACGGTTTACTCCCGGAATAAATGTAAACCGTAATACAGGAATTTACAGTCAGCGCCCCATGGTTACCCTGCGCGGATTATCAGGTGATGAGCAATCCAGAACATTAGTACTTATGAACGGGGTGCCGGTTAATACTTCAGATGAAGGAGGCGTTAACTGGAACAGGATCAACCCCTATGATATTGAACGGATTGAAATTTTCAAAGGTCCCGGTTCCTCTCTATACGGGAACAATGCCATGGGAGGGGTTATTAATATAATTACGAAAAAACCTTTAAAACCTCAGGAAATTTTTGGTGCGGTAAGCTATGGCACGTTCAATACATTGAGGCAGGATTTAAATATTCGGGTACGAACCGATAAAGGATACTATGGCGTAGTGTCACAGTATTATCTGAAAAGCAATGGATACAACAATGTTCCTGAAGAAAATCGTACACCTTACGATATTGCTCGTTTTTTAGAAGAAATTGGTGTATCGGCCAGGATGGGATTTGATCGGAGCAAATGGCTTAACTGGGAGTTGCAGTATGATGTATTCAGGGATAAACGGGGAGAAGGGTATCAGATTTATGCCCCTGAAGGGTGTTACAGAAATTTTAATACTGACCTTATACGCGGTAATCTGAAAGGGGGGGACCAAAAAACACATTATGATCTGAACATTTATTATCAGCTTGAACATTATTATGATATCAATGAAAAATTAAGGGGAACCAGTTATTCCCGTTACGATGTGAATTCTTTGAGGAAAGACATGGGTGCATTATTCAATATAAACAGGGAGCTAATTAAAAATAATACAATAACTACTGGATTTGAATTAAAACAGGGAAGTATTAGTGGCGGTGATTATTACCAAACACCACGGCAGGTTAATGACAGTACCCAGATATACGATACTGTATATAATGCAGGCACACTTAGTACGTTGGCGGGTTACATTCAGGATGAGCATGCTTTCATCGATAATAAAATCCGATTGCTTGTGGGATTGCGGTACGATCGTGTTTCCTTTACTAATGCAGAATACAAAACAACTGATCCATGGAATACCATCCCTGAACTCCAGGATCATACATGGTCGGAATTGTCACCAAGGATAGGATTGCGTTTTAATTTCATTCAGGAACTCAGTGCCTATTTGTCCTATTCGCATGGCTTCAGAGCATCGATTCTGGATGACCTGACCCGTACAGGCTGGATGTGGGTTGGTCCCAAGTATGCCAATCCGGAACTCGGTCCCGAATCAATGGATAATTACGAAATTGGTTTTGATGTTTTTCCAATTGATAAATTAAAAATTACAACTTCTGCCTATTATGCTTTTGGCAAAGATTTTCTGTATTACGTTTCAACAGGGGACAGCTTATTCGGTCGTCCCATTTATATCAGGGAAAATGTTACCAACGTTACAATAAAGGGTTCAGAAACAGAAATATCCTATTACCTTATGAATGGGTTGAATATTATGGCCAACTATACATATTGCGATGCAAAAATTAATGCATTTGCAGAAAGACCTGAACTTGAAAACAAGTATCTGAAATATTCTCCCAGACATTTGGCTTCGGCTTCAATCATCTGGAACAATAAAATAGTTAATGTAAGTGTCAGGGGATTATATAAAGGAGAACAATTCAGCGACGATGCCAATACGGTAAAGCTGGATCCATACTTTACGATGGATTTGATGCTATCAAAATCCATCGTGCAAAACTTTATTATTTCGCTTGATGTTCTGGATGTTTTTAATAATCGGCACATGGAAACAGGCGATTACATTTCTCCTGGCAGGCTGATTAACGGCCGGGTGGCCATTAAATTCTGACATGTTAAAATTAAAAAATATAAGATTAATACTACTATTTCTGCCTGTTGGATTTATAATAGGTTGCAGCAATCCATCCCTGTTAAAAAGAGATGGTTTGATTGCTGTTAAAGATATGCTTGGACGGGAGATATATGTCCCTGTTAATGTGAACAGGATTATAGGCTTGCGGGCAGGGGCTTTACGTCTGCTAGTTTATATGGATGTTGCTGATAAAGTTGCAGGAGTGGAAGAAATCGAAAGGAGGAGCCGAACACCCTATATCATGGCTCATCCTGAATTGTCAGATTTACCTCTTATCGGGCCATCCATGGGGGGCGATGCCGAGCTGATCCTGAAATCGCAACCGGATGTTATTTTTATTACCTATACAACCAAAGGAGAGGCAAATGCTCTACAACGGAAAACAGGTATTCCTGTAATTGCCTTTGAATGTTCTGAATTTGGTACGGCAAAAGATACACTCTTTGCTTCCCTCGAATTGATCGGGAAAATTATGAATAAAAAAAACAGGGCCGATTCGCTTATTGCTTATATAAAAAATTCCATTGCCGATCTGCACTCTCGTACATCCGGGATACCCGATACGGAAAAACCTTCGGTATATATTGGAGGTGTTTCATACAGCGGCGCACATGGAATAAATTCTACACAACCATTTTATCCCCCTTTTATGTTCGTCCATGCAAACAATGTTGCAGCCGGAATTGACAAACGACTTATATCTCATGTAAAGGGTACATATATCGATATAGAACAACTAATGCTTTGGAATCCGGATGTACTTTTTATTGATGAGTCGGGTTTGCACTTTGTAAAAGAAGAATTGGCAAAAGGTACTGCATTGTACAACTGTTTAAAGGCTTTAAAAAGTGATAGTATTTTCACTTTGTTACCTTATAACAATTATGCTGTTAATTATGAGCTGGTATTAGCCAATGCCTGGTATGCAGGTAAAATATTATATCCCGATAAATTCCGGGATATTGAAATTTCTGTAAAAACCGATGAAATATTGAATATGTTTTTGGGGAAGATGATATATAATGAGTTAAATACATCATCACAAGCATTTAAAAAAATCGACAAAAATGAATTTTAATGCCTGACAGAATTCTTACACAATACAGGAAATATGTAAACAAGAGGATTTATTTTATCCTGCTTATTTTTATTTTGTTAATACTAGTTTTCACGGTTTCATTAGTTTCAGGCTCAGCAAATATTAATATCAGGGATATCCTTGACTTAATTACAGGCAGGAGTTCTGCATTTATTTCGCAGGTAATTGTCAATATAAGAATGCCACGCGTCGTCGGGGCTATTCTATCAGGAACTGCGCTGGCAGTGTCTGGCACTGTTATACAGAGTTTGTTGAGGAATCCTTTGGCTTCACCATTCACTTTGGGTATTTCAGGAGCTTCTGCCTTTGGAGCTGCATTTGCTATAATTATACTGGGAGCAGGGAGCAGTTACAACGGTTCAAATGATTTCCCTGTTATCAACAATCCTTATCTCGTTACTTCTTCTGCATTTCTATGGAGTCTGAGCAGTGTAGCTATTATCCTTCTATTATCAAAATATAAAGGTGCCACACCTGAAATTATCATCCTTTCCGGTATTATAATATCTTCTTTATTTGGTGCGGGTATTTCTGCCATGCAATATTTTTCAGATAATGTTCAATTGGCTTCCATCGTATTTTGGACATTTGGGGATTTGGGAAGGGCAACTTGGAAAGATTGCCTGATCATCGCCATAATTTTTATTCCGGTAATGATCTTTTTTTTGCATCAGGGCTGGAATTATAAATCGCTTCAATCGGGCGATGAATATGCAAAAAGCCTGGGAGTTAATGTAATGCGGGTACGTTTATCAGGCATGGTTGCGGCATCACTGATGACTTCTATTGTGGTTTCTTTTTATGGCATTATTGCATTTGTCGGCCTGGTTGTACCTCATATTGTACGAAGAATAATCGGGGGCGATGAACAATTTTTAATTCCTGCTTCAGCGCTTTGCGGAGGGGTATTTTTGCTGTTATCCGATACACTGGCCAGAACAGTTATTTTACCCGTTATACTTCCCGTCGGTATCCTGACATCATTTCTTGGGGCTCCTCTATTTTTATTTTTACTGATAAAAGGCATGGGGAAAGGATACTGGACATAAAATACTAATTATTAGAAATGAAAATAAGCATTCAGGATATTGATTTCAGTTACAATGGCACTCCTACTCTCGAAAATATCGACAGCAGGATTAAAAAAGGCGATTTTGTAGCTCTTGTGGGTCCAAATGGGTCAGGAAAAAGCACCCTCATAAAATGCCTGAATGGTATTTTGAAAGTACATAAAGGTACTATCCTTATTGATGATAAACCGATTCATTCAATTACTTCGGAAGAATTAGCAAAGGAAATTGCCTATGTTCCTCAAAATGAAAGCAAAAAAGCAGTATTAAACGTGTTTGATACGGTTCTTCTTGGAAGGAAACCCTATATTAACTGGAAACCTTCAAAACATGACCTTGAAGTTACTGCCTATATCCTTAGTACATTTCACCTGGAACATATTGCCATGAGAGAGTTTAACAAGTTAAGCGGAGGTCAGCAGCAATCCGTTTATATTGCACGTGCGCTGGCCCAGGAGCCTGATATTTTACTTCTCGATGAACCGACCGCTAACCTTGATATTAAACATCAGTTTGAAGTATTGGAACTTTTAAATCAGCTGTCTCACAAGGGAATTACAATAATTATTGCCTTGCACGATATCAATATGGCTATTCGTTATGCCAATAAAATACTCATGCTTAAAGGAGGCAAGATATTTGCATGTGGGGGTAAGGAAACGATTACGGAAGAAAACGTTGAAAATCTGTATAATATCAAAATAAAAATTATCAGGGATAATAAAAACATCTTTATTGTTCCAAATGGCATATAAACATTTGAATAAGAATCTAATTCAATAATGAAGACATATCTGATAAAACCTGTTGGTATTGTTGCCAATGAATTTGATGATCCTTCCGATCTTCATAAAATTAGAGAAGAACCCAGTACTATTATTATTGATGATTCATATGCTGAAGCCCTTTTGAATATTGAGGAATGCGCGTTTCTTGATATTGTATTCTATTTTCATAAATCCGGTGAGTTTAAATTATCGGGTAAAATTCCTTCAGGCGCTAAAAGGGGCGTTTTTGCCTCCCGGAGTCCGAAAAGGCCAAATTCAATCGGAATTACAACGGTTAAATTAGTAAGTTGCGATCAAAATAAACTTATTGTAAAAGGCCTCGACGCCATTAATGGTTCTCCGGTTATCGATATTAAATGTTGCGACACATCCTTTTTTGCATCTGGCATAGAATCAAACCCTGTGCATAATTCTATTCTAAAATCAGATCCCCGAATTGAAATAAGAAACAATATTATGAATCAGGCAATGGATGTGTTGCTATTAAAAGCCGGACAACTGCATGGCCATTTTTGTCCCGGACTGGCTATGGGGGTTATGGCTGCTGCTAATGCCATGAAAGAATTGCATGTCGATTCTGATGGTATGGAAGACCTGTTGGCTCTTACCGAAACGAATAACTGTTTTTCAGACGGGGTGCAATTTGTTACAGGTTGTTCATTTGGAAATAATTCTTTGATCTTTAGCGATGTTGGGAAAACAGCCTTTACATTAACTAAAAGAGATGGCAGAGGGATAAGGATTTGTTCACGCGCTGAATCAAGAGATGTTATCCGGAAAACTTTCCCTGATTTTCAGAAATACTATCAGTTAGTTGTTGTTGAGAAAAACCATGACGTTATGTTAATCGCAGAATACAAAAAAATTGCCTTGCAAAGGGCTTTTGGAACCTTAACTATACCTTTCGAAAGTTTATTTACGATAAATCCGGTACAAGTCGAGATTCCAGAATATGCCCCGGTTCACGAAAGTGTGGTCTGTAAGGTTTGTGGTGAAAGTGTTATGAAATCAAGAACAACGAGTATAAGTGATGCACCAGTTTGCTTCCCGTGCGGTAATAACTCTTTCGGAATACTTGACGGAAGCGGTATTCATATTTAATCCAAATTAAGCTATCAGAAAGAATTGAGCTACATTTCACGCTTCTAATAAGAAAAGTATAGGTTTGAATATTAAGAACTAACTTGAGAATATTGGACAAATTCCGCATCATTTCATCTTAGCTTCCTTAAGGTAGCAGGTGAATTTTGTTAACTCACTTCAAATATCGTGAGTTTGATAATAGTTGCAAGATGTAATTCCTTTATATTCAAATAGATTAATAGTTGGAAATTGTGGTTTCTTCGTTTTTTAGTGCTTTTGTGGCAAAACATTTTATAAGAATCTTACCACAAAGACCCTAAGGTCCTAAAACTCTCAAAGAATTTAATACAATAACCAGATTTCAGGGACTTCTTATTTCGAACTCACGTTAAATAGTTGTCCCTTTCAAAATTTCATTTTGCAGAAAATGGGACGTTTTAAGGGACAACTAATTAAAAATAGTTACTAATTACTTATTTGTTGATTTAAATAGCTCCTTCACAATACAAATGGGATTTCCAAAAAACATCGGTACATTTTTTCTATATTCCTGGTATTCATCACCAAATTTTTCAAAACATTCCTTTTCCTCAATAAAAATTACAAAGAGAAAAATCCATAGCCATTGAGTAAATGTAATAACGATACATGTAACCGGATATCCTATCAATAAACCAAGAAATGTCATAAAAATACCGACACCCAGATGATGAGGGTGCCTTACGCATTTATATACATTTTTTACGATCAGTTTGGTCGACCATCCCCAAAGTTCACATTCACCGAATAGCCTGAGCAGTTTTCCTGTCCTTTTTAAAAGAAAATGAGCTAAAATCATCCCCACTAAACCTATCAACCGGATATACAATGTAAAATTGTTTGTTTTAATAAAATCCAGATCGAGTAACAACCCAGTGCCAATGCTGATACTTGTAAGAACTATCCAAAATATTAACCGTTTACGGCATTTACTGCAAATAGCCATCTCATTGTTAATTAAGTGTCACGGATAATATTAAATTTAATAAGCCTCCAGTGATTAAAGCTGATAAAACCATTATTACTGTGGATTTCAATAAATCAATTATGCCCAGTTCTTTTAATAGTATAGCAAAGGTAGCCACGCAGGGAAAGTACATAGATAAAACCACAGATGCCACTATAAGTTGTTTTAAGG